>DOIS01000357.1 GCA_003511785.1 Paracoccaceae bacterium | reverse complement strand
AACGCCATCGTCTGGCAGGACCGGCGCACCGCAGCGCTCTGCGAGAGGCTGCGCGCGGCGGGGCACGAGGATGCCGTCGCCCGGACCACCGGGCTGCTGCTCGACCCCTATTTCTCGGGGACCAAGCTGCGTTGGCTGCTGGACGAGGCCGAAGGCGCCCGCGCGCGGGCCGCGCGGGGCGAATTGCTCTTCGGGACCATCGACACATTCCTGATCTGGCGCCTGACCGGCGGGCAATCGCACGTGACCGACGCGACCAATGCCTGCCGAACGCTGCTTTACGACATTCATGCGGGCGCCTGGAGCCCGGCGATGTGCGAAATGCTGGACGTGCCGATGGCGATGCTGCCGGAGGTGCGCGATTGCGCGGCCGAGTTCGGCACCACCGACCCGGCGCTGCTGGGCGGCGCGGTGCCGATCCTGGGCGTGGCGGGCGACCAGCAGGCGGCCACCATCGGGCAGGCCTGTTTCTCTCCGGGCATGATGAAATCGACCTATGGCACCGGCTGTTTCGCGCTGATGAACACCGGCGAGGCGCCGGTCGCGTCGGACAATCGGCTGCTGACCACCGTGGCCTATCAGCTCGACGGGCGGCCGACCTATGCGCTGGAGGGCGCGATCTTCATCGCCGGCGCGGTGGTGCAATGGCTGCGCGACGGGTTGGGCATCCTCGACCACGCGGGCCAGTCGGGGGAGTTGGCCGCGCGGGCCGATCCGGCGCAATCCGTGGTGATCGTGCCGGCCTTCACCGGGCTGGGCGCGCCCTATTGGAAACCGGAGTGCCGCGGCGCGGTGTTCGGCCTGACCCGCAATTCCGGCCGGGCCGAGTTCGCCCGCGCGGCGCTGGAAAGCGTGGGCTTCCAGACGCGCGACCTGTGGGAGGCGATGCGCGCCGACTGGCAGGAACGCAGCGCCGAAACCGTGCTGCGCGTCGATGGCGGCATGGCGGCGAGCGACTGGACCATGCAGCACCTGGCCGACCTGCTGGGCGCGCCGGTGGACCGCCCGGCGATGGTCGAGACCACCGCCCTCGGCGCGGCGTGGCTGGCCGGGATGCGGGCCGGGGTCTATCCCGACCGCGACGGCTTCGCCGCGACCTGGGCGCTGGAGCGCCGGTTCGAGCCACGCGAGCAGGCCGCCGCGCGCGACGCGCGCTATGCCCGCTGGCGGCGCGCGGTCCAGGCGACCATCGCGTTTTGAGCGGCTTCTGTTGACCGATCAGCAACAGTCACTGACACCCTGCCCCGAACTTTCCACATTCCGGCACCACTTCGGCCCCGATCAACAGTCAGCTTCCATGTCATGGACAACGACCCGCAGGAGGCAGGGACCATGACACAGGCAGATATTGGCGGCACCATGATCGAACCCCCCGTTCTGGACATTCTCAAGCGTGAACGCGCCAAGGCGCTCAGCCCGCGGGAATGGAAATTCCGGCTGGCTGGCTATGGGTTTGCGATCAAGGACGTGCGCGGCCAGCAGGTCGTCACCAAGCTGCCCCAGGGGACCGAGCTGGGCGTGCTTCCGGCGCATTTCGCCTGAGGCGGCTCACCGCGCCTGGGGCCGACCGGGAATGTCCTCGCGCGGCGGGGCAGGCTCCCACCCTTCGATCAGTTCCACCGCCTCTTGCGCGGTTTCGACGAAGCGGAACAGGTCGAGATCCTCGTCCGAGATGGTGCCGGCATCGGCCAGCGCCTCCCAGTTGATGATACGCTCCCAGAAGTCCCGGCCGAAGAGCAGGAAGGGCACACGCTCCATCCGCCCGGTCTGGATCAGGGTGAGCGACTCGAACAGTTCGTCCAGGGTGCCGAAGCCGCCCGGGAACACGCAAACCGCCCGCGCCCGCATGAGAAAGTGCATCTTGCGGATCGCGAAATAGTGGAAATTGAAGCTCAGCTCGGGCGTGACATAGCTGTTGGGCGCCTGTTCGTGCGGCAACACGATGTTGAGCCCGATGGAGATGCCGCCCGCCTCGGCGGCGCCGCGATTGCCGGCCTCCATCACGCCGGGCCCGCCCCCGGTGGTGATGACGAAATCCCGGCAGCCGGTCTCGACCGATTTCTCGGTCATCAGGCGCGAGAACTCCCGCGCCTCTTCGTAATACTGCGCCAGGTCTGCCAATGTCTGTGTCCGCGCCTGATCCTTGTTGGCCGGAGCCGGGATGCGCGCGCCACCGAACAGCACCACGGTTGTGTCCACCTGACGTTCGTCCAGCAGCATCTGGGGCTTTAGCAATTCCAGTTGCAGCCGCACCGGGCGCAGCTCGTCCCGGCACAGGAAATCCTCGTCGGCGAAGGCCAGGCGATAGGCGGGGGATTCGGTCTGCGGGGTGCGCGACACCTCGTCGGCGGTGCGGCGATCGGTGAGCGCGTCGCGGAACGGGCTGTGGCGATGGTCGTGCATGTGACGGGCGGTCCCCTGCTTGCGTGTTCCGCACAGCCCTATAGGGTTCGCCGCGACAAGACCAGCGGCGGGGAGCGGATGGACTGGAAAACGGAAATCGCGCAAGCGGCGGAGCGGATCGCGGGGCATGTGCAGATCACGCCCGTGATGCGCACGCGGGGGTTCGGCCTGCCCGTCGAGATCGAAATGAAGCTGGAGCAGCTTCAGCACACTGGCAGTTTCAAGCCGCGGGGCGCGTTCAACACGCTCTTGTCGCAGGAGGTGCCCACCGCCGGGCTGGTCGCGGCCTCGGGCGGCAACCACGGCGCGGCGGTGGCCTATGCGGCCCGGGCGCTGGGGCACCGGGCGGCGATCTTCGTGCCCGAGATGGCCGGACGGTCGAAGATCGCGCTGATCGAGCGGCTGGGCGCCGATCTGACGGTGGTGCCGGGCGAATACGCCAACGCGTTGGCCGCCGCGCAGGCGCATGAGGCCGAGACGGGCGCCATGCAGATCCACGCCTATGACGCGCCGGGCACGGTGGCGGGCCAGGGCAGCTGCATGGCCGAATGGGAAAGCCAGGGGCTTGAGGCCGACACGGTGCTGATCGCCGTGGGCGGCGGCGGTTTGGTCGCGGGTGCGCTGGGCTGGTTGGAAGGCCGGCGGAAGGTGGTGGCGGTGGAGCCCGAGACCTCTTGCGCGCTGCACAAGGCGCTGGAAGCCGGCGGGCCGGTGGATGTCGAGGTTTCCGGGATCGCCGCCAACGAGCTGGGCGCGCGGCGGATCGGGAGCATCTGTCACGATCTGGCGGTGCGATACCGGGCGCAATCGGTCCTGGTGCCCGACACCGCCATCGCAGAGGCGCAGCGGATGCTCTGGCAGGAGCGGCGGCTGCTGGTCGAGCCTGCCGGGGCCACCGCGCTTGCCGCGCTGACCTCGGGCGCCTACCGGCCCGACCCGGGCGAACGGGTGGCGGTGCTGATCTGCGGGGCGAATGTGGCGCCGGACCCGTTCGAAAGCTGACCTGGCCTGATCCGCGTCCGCGCTGAGCCCCCGCGTTGCGCCGCGGCGCCGGTCGGTCTATAGCCGGGGCAACACCGATAGACCCGGAGACCCGTGAACATGTCCAATGCCCAGCTGGAAACCGCCATCGAAGCCGCCTGGGAGGCGCGCGACAGCATCACCCCCTCGACCGGGGGAGAGACCCGCGAGGCGATCGAGGCGACGCTCGAGGCGCTGGATTCCGGCAAGCTGCGCGTGGCCGAGAAGCGCGGGCAGGACTGGCATGTGAACCAGTGGGCCAAGAAAGCGGTGCTGCTGGGCTTCCGCTTGAAGGACATGGAACAGCAGGACGGCGGCCCGCAGGGCGGCCATTGGTGGGACAAGGTCGACAGCAAGTTCAAGGGCTGGGGCGACGCCGAATGGAAGGCCGCCGGCTTTCGCGCCGTGCCCAACTGCATCGTGCGCAAATCCGCCTATGTCGCGCCGGGCGTGGTGCTGATGCCCTCCTTCGTCAATCTCGGCGCCTATGTGGACGAGGGCACCATGGTCGATACCTGGGCCACGGTCGGCTCCTGCGCGCAGATCGGCAAGGGGGTGCACCTGTCGGGCGGCGTGGGCATCGGCGGCGTGCTGGAGCCGATGCAGGCTGGCCCCACCATCATCGAGGACAACTGCTTCATCGGCGCGCGCTCGGAGGTGGTCGAGGGCGTGATCGTGCGCGAAGGCTCGGTTCTGGGCATGGGCGTCTATATCGGCCAGTCGACCAAGATCGTGGACCGCGAGACTGGCGAGGTCTTCATGGGCGAGGTGCCGCCCTATTCGGTGGTGGTCTCGGGCTCGATGCCCACCAGGAACAACCTGAACCTCTACTGCGCCGTGATCGTGAAACGCGTGGACGAGAAGACCCGCGCCAAGACCGGCATCAACGAATTGCTGCGCGATTGAGGGAGGCGGTGCGGTCCGCACCCGACGCCATGGCACGAACCGGCAAGCAACAGGTCTATACCCTTCTCGTCCAGATCGGGCGCAAGGCGGGCGACGGGCTGCCCGAGGGCGCGACCGGCGCGGCGCTGGTCTGCTATGCCTCGGGCGTGGACGAGGCCGAGGCCGTGCGCGAGACGGTGGCGATCCTGAAACAGGCCGACACCGCGCCGCTCGATGTCACCGGCTATGGCACGCTCGCCGAGCGCGAGGCCGAGGGGCACGAGATCGGCGCGGAGGAACGCGCCCTGATGCAGCGGGCGCTGGACGAGAATGCGGTCATCGTGGCAAGCATGGAGCCGTTCTTCGACGGTGTGTCGGGTCCGCACTGAGCCTGGTCAGTCCGAGGACCCGAACCATTTGCGGTGCAGCGCCGCATAGCTGCCGTCCTCGCGCAGGGCGAGCAGCGCTTGGTTGACGTCCTCGACCAGCGGCGAGCCGGTCGGAAAGGCGATCCCGTAATTCTCGCGCAGGAAGACGTTGCCGACCATGATCGCGTTCTCGCGCCCTTCATGCGCCGCATAGTGGGACAGGATCGGCGCGTCGAACACCACGGCGTCGAGGTCGCCCGCCTCGAACGCGGCCAGCATCGGCTCCAACCCGTCGAAGGCCAGGTAATCCACGTCGCGGCGGTCCAGGAACCCGGCCGCGGTCGAGCCCTCGATCGTCGCGACCCGCTGGCCATAAAGATCGTTCACCGAGTTGATCGAGCCGCTGATCGCTTCAACCGTCATCACCGAGGTGATCTTGGCCACGAAGAGCGACACCACGAAGAGCGACGAAATCACCAGCAGAACACCGAAGAGCCGCCCGAACAGCGTGCGGGGCACGCGTTCCTCGAACCCGCCGTTGACCACCAGGTTCAACGCCCACCAGAAGGACGGAAACCACGCCTCGCGCATGGGGCGGTCGAAATAGGGCTGGGAGCGGCGTTCGAAATGCCACATCACCATGCCGCCCAAAATCAGCACGAGAAAGGCCAGCCCGATGGCCAGCAAGAGGTCGGCGGAGAAGATCGCGCGCAGCAGTGGCGGCAGGCCTCCGCTTTCGCGCGGCACCATAATCTGAAGCCCGGATTCGAAGATCGGCTGGCTGAAATCCATGGAGATCTCGCGCGCGGCAGTGATCGAGATATTGGCGATGGCCAGGTCGGCCTGCCCCTCGGTCACGGCATCAAGCATGTCGCCGAAAAGCTCGTGCCGGGTCAGGCGATACTCCCACCCCAGGGTCTCGGCAAGGGCGCGCAGAAGGTCCATGCTGAACCCCGTGGCCGCTCCGTTCTCGACCATCGAGAACGGTGTGCGCGTCACGGTCGAGGCATCGAGCTTCTGCGCCCGGGCGCCCTGTCCCAAGAGGCAGATTGCCACCAGAATTGCCGGAATGATCCGCAGCATCGTCTCCACCTTCCAATGCTTGCTTTAGTAAGCACCGCGACGCGGGGCAAGCGGGACGTGCGGTCATAACCGCGCAGGTCGGGGCCCCAAGTCAGGCCGCGCGACGATCCGCCAGCACGAGCGCGTCATAGGCCCGCAGCACCGGATGCACCGAGCGGCCGTGTTCCGGCAATGTCGCCCGGTCCAGGCCCGCCAGAAGGCTCGCGTTGAGTTCGGCCTTCTTGCGGCGCAGGCGCCCGACATAGAGGCTTTCGACGGCGGCGCCCGCCGCGTTCAGAACCTCGTGGCCCGGCAGCAGCAGTTGCATGTAGGTGGCCAGCGGCCCCCGATGCGGCTGTCGCAGGGTGCTGGACCCTCCGACCAGGTGGCGCACCGGCACCAGAACGGACTCGGTTCCGAACAGATATTCCACGTCCGACCCCGACAGCACGAGATGCTGGGCCGGAGCGATATGGAGGTCATCGCGCAGCCCGAAGAACGGCGCGCGCACCCGGACCGGCGCGAAACTCCCGAAGGCGGGGACCTGGCGCGCGACCCGGTAGAGCACCGGCACCACATCATTCTGATCGGTCAGGACCGTGTCGCCGCGCCGCAACTCGCTCACGGGGCGGAACCCCCGGGGGGTGGCGATCGGCGTATCGGGGTGGAGGGTCGGCATCGGCCCCAGCGGTTCGATTCTGTCCGAGAGCGCAAGGAACAACAGATCGGGGCCAAGCATCAATTCGGCGCCAGGGGCGACCAGGGCCGCCAGTTCGTTGCCCATCGGTCGCACCGGCCCGGCCACGGGCTGCATGATCACGGCGTCCTGGTCGGACCGCTCGACCGCCAGCCGGGCCCGACCGCTGCGATGGTCCCAGGAATAGGTGATGCGCAGGACGTCCGTCCGCCCGGCCTCGGAGTGGTTGACCGCACAATGCGACAGCGCCCCGTCCCGCTCGACCACCAGGGTCAGCCCGCCCCCGGGCACCGCCATGAGCGCCAGGTGGAACGGATTGGACCCACCCCGTCGGAAGCGAAGCAATGGTAGAGGGCGTTTCGTCACCGGCATCCGGGTTTCTACCACCAGCGACCCGCAAGGCGGAGCGGTCACCGCCGGGTCGGAGAAGCGGAAACTGTTTTCGGGGGTAAGGATCGCCTGCCACGCCATCGCTCAGACCGTCCTCTTGCCGGTCCCGAGCGTCGCGGCTGTCTCGGGGCCCGTAGGTGCCCCGCCGCTGGCATCGGAGGAAACCGAAAGCGCGGATGCTTCATCCATGGTCTGCCTCTAACCCGGTCGTTCCAGAGGCAGAACAGGCCCTTCCTTCGCGGCATATGCCGCGTTCATGGGCGAAAGGCGCGCCGTGTCGCGAACCGTGTTCCGGTGGCCGTTTGGTCGGCCTGTCTTGTTCGATTGCCCTGCCTCGGGTCATCTTGTTTTCCAGGGCTTAACATGGCCCGAGGCGCGCCGGGAATCCTTTTCGCGGCTCAAGGGGTTGGCATTGGGCGTTTTTCGCCGCAACTGTGGCCTAGTTGCGCGTAGTCCCGCCCGACCCGAGACCGAGAAGGAGCCCCCATGACCCCGACCGACCCTGTTCAGCTAACCGCCGACCTGATCCGCTGCCCCTCGGTCACGCCCGAGGAGGGCGGCGCTCTGGTGCTGCTGGAGCGGCTCTTGTCCGGGGCCGGGTTCGACTGCACCCGCGCGGATCGGGGCGGCGTGGCCAATCTCTACGCGCGCTGGGGCAAGAAGGGGCATGCGCGCAGCTTCGGGTTCAACGGGCATACAGACGTGGTGCCGGTGGGCGACGAAGCCGCCTGGACCGTCGATCCGTTCGGCGCCGAGATCCGCGAGGGCGTGCTCTATGGCCGGGGCGCCACCGACATGAAGTCGGGCGTCGCCGCCTTTGCCGCCGCCGCTGTGGATTTCGTGCAGGAGACACCGCCCGACGGGGCCGTGATCCTGGCCATCACCGGCGACGAGGAGGGCGACGCGGTCGACGGGACCACGGCGCTTCTGGATCACATGGCTCAGGAGGGCGAGCGGATGTCGGTCTGCCTCGTGGGCGAGCCCACCTGCCCGGAGCGCATGGGCGAGATGATCAAGATCGGGCGGCGTGGGTCGATGACCGCCTGGATCACCGTGACGGGCAAGCAGGGCCATTCCGCCTATCCGCACCGCGCGAAGAACCCGCTACCGGCGCTGGCGCGGCTGATGGACCGGCTGGCCAGTCACGAGTTGGACCAGGGGACCGCGCATTTCGATCCCTCGACGCTGGCCGTCGTCACCATGGACACGGGCAACCCGGCGACCAACGTGATCCCGGCGCAGACGCGGGGCACGGTGAACATCCGGTTCAACGACAGCCATAGCGGCGAGAGCCTGAGCCAATGGCTGCGCGCGGAGGCCGACCGGGTGGCGGAGGAGTTCGGCGTCGAGATCGGCATGGAGATCAAGATTTCCGGTGAAAGCTTCCTGACCCCGCCGGGGCCGCTCTCGGACCTGGTAGCGGGCGCGATCGAGGCCGAGACCGGGGTGAGGCCGGCGCTCAGCACGACGGGCGGCACCTCGGATGCGCGCTTCATCAAGGATCACTGCCCGGTGGTGGAGTTCGGGCTGGTGGGCCGGACCATGCACCAGGTGGACGAATGCGTGCCGGTCGAACAGATCGAGCAGCTCAAGGCGGTCTATTCCCGCATCCTGCGCGACTATTTCGCCTAAGATGCGCCGCACACTGGTGGTGATGCTGAAAGAGCCGCGCCCGGGCCGGGTCAAGACACGGCTGGCGCGAGAGATCGGCGCGGTGCCGGCGGCCTGGTGGGTCCGGCACCAGACCGCGCGCCTGCTGCGGCGGTTGCGCGATCCGCGCTGGAACCTGGAGTTGGCGGTGGCCCCGGACCGGGCCATCGCCAGCCGCGCCTGGCCCGCCGGCCTGACGCGGCTGCCGCAGGGGCGGGGCGATCTGGGCGCGCGGATGGGGCGGATGCTGCGCCGTCCAGGGCCGGTCTGTGTGATCGGCGGCGATATCCCGGGCGTCACGCGGGCACATGTGGCGCGCGCTTTCACCGCGCTTCGCAACCATGACGCGGTGTTCGGCCCGGCCGAGGACGGGGGGTATTGGTTGATCGGTATCGCCGGGCGCCGGCCGCGGCCGGGCTTCCTGCGCGGAGTGCGCTGGTCCTCCGAGCACGCGCTGGCCGACAGCGCCGCCACCCTGCCCGGCTGGCGCATCGCCCATGTGGACCGGCTGCGCGACGTGGACAGTGCCGCAGACCTCGCCGCATGTCGGCCCTGACGGGCCTCCGCGCGATTTTCGCCATGACCCGGACCCCGCGCCGTGATACGCGAGAGCCATGACGCGCATACCTTCCAAGCAGGAGATCCTCGACTGGATCGCCGCCAACCCGACGCTCACCTCGAAGCGGGACATCGCCAAGGCCTTCGGGATCAAGGGCGCCGACCGGATCGACCTGAAGCGTGTGCTCAAGGAACTCGAGGCCGAGGGCCATGTCGAGAAACGCAAGAAGAGCTATCGCGACCCCGACCGCCTGCCGCCGGTGAGCATTCTCCAGGTCAAGGCGCCCAATGCCGATGGCGACCTCTTCGCCCGCCCGCTGGAATGGCATGGC
>DOIS01000294.1:1438-12715 GCA_003511785.1 Paracoccaceae bacterium | reverse complement strand
TCGGCCACGCCACGCTCGACGTCTTCCGCACCGAGCCGCTGCCGCCCGAACACCCCTATTGGGCGCATCCGCGCGTCACCGTCACGCCACACATTGCCTCGGAAACCCGGCCCGAGACCGCCGCGCAGGTCATCGCTGAAAACATTCGCCGCGGCGAGGCAGGCGAGCCGTTCCTACACCTGGTCGATCGCGACCTGGGCTATTGAGGCCGTCGCCGACGAGGGCGACCGCCCCGACCCGGCCAAAACGTGGCACGCCCGACCGGCTGACCGGAAAGAAGGCTTGCTTTTCTCCTCTCGGCGCACGCAGTCTTGACCCTGCGTAAGTCCGGCCTGCGGCGGTCTTGCGATCTGTTTCCTATCGAGCAGGCCATCGTTCTTGGTTGAGCCCGCCCCCGCTGGCCTGCGCGGTGTCCGGGCAGAGGGGGGGGGGGCGCAATGCCCAGCATTCTTCAGTTGCAACGCATGTCCTGCCTGGACATCGCGGAAACCATGTTTCTCGGCGGCAGCGCGATCACGCCCGTCTCGGACGAGGCGTTCCGAACCGTCTCGGGCGATGTGACGATCGTGTTCACTGGCCAGGGGCTGACCTATGACGCGCAGGGGGTCCCCGTTGGCGGTATCCTCGAGGAATACCGCGTCTATCTGGGCGCGGTCGAGATCCCCAACCAGCAGGTGATCGTCTCGTCGAACTTCACGCTTCTGGACGGCAACGAGATGCGCACCGCCTTCAGGATGGCCGCCGAGGGGGATTTGTTCTGGGCGGTCGATTTCGTGACCGCCAGCTGGACCGCCGAGTATTTCTCGCACACGAACCATTCAGGCGGTGTCATCCACGGCTATGGTGGCGGCGACGGGTTGAGCGGCGGGGCGGCCGACGACGTGATCTTCGGTCGGGGTGGAGATGACGGTATCATCCTGAATGGCGGCGACGACGTTGGCTTCGGCGGTGCAGGTAACGACCGCCTTTATGGCCGGCAGGGCAACGACCTGCTTTACGGAGACGAAGGCCGCGACATCCTTTACGGCGACGAGGGCGCGGACAGGTTGTTTGGCGGGGCCGGCAATGACGTGCTTCATGGAGGCGCGCGCGGCGACATTCTGTCCGGCGGAGGGGGCGATGACTACCTAGCGGGAAACCGCGGCGATGACCGGCTTGACGGCGGGGGTGGTAACGACACCCTTCTGGGCCAGCATGAAAACGACACGCTCGCCGGCTGGGGTGGGGAGGACCTGTTGCGCGGCGGGGCCGGGCGCGATGTCCTGCAAGGCGGCGCCGGGGCGGATCGACTGGTGGGCGAGGGCGGCGCGGATCGGCTGACCGGTCATTCCGGGGCCGACCAGCTCCTGGGCTATGTCGGCGACGATACCCTGTTCGGCGGTGTGGGGGATGACGACCTCGCGGGCGGCCAGGGGGCGAATCTGCTTTACGGTGGGGCGGGACGCGACAGGCTGGTGGCCAACGGTTCCGAGGATCGGCTGACCGGCGGCGCGGACGCCGACATGTTCGTCATCCGTGCCGTCCCCGGCGGTATCCAGACGATCATGGATTTCGAGTTGGGCACAGATGTTCTGGACCTGACCGCGTTCGGCTTCGCCGACGCCGAGGCGGTGGCCGCGGCAGCGGACGACACCGCGTCGGGGCATGTGGGTTTCGGCCTTGGAGGGGGGCAGACCCTGCTTGTGTTGAACGTGACCAGCGCCGGGCTGATGGACGACCTGCTGTTCTGACGGAATGCGAACTGGAGCCTGTCGCGGGTCGCCCGACCGGGTGCCTTACCCGAAGAGGTCGCTCTGCCCTTTGGGCATGGGCAGGCCCAAATGCGCCCAGGCCTTCTGTGCCAGCATCCGCCCGCGCGGAGTGCGCTGAATCAGCCCCTGTTGCAGCAGGAACGGCTCGATCACCTCCTCCAGCGCGTCGCGGCTCTCCGACAGCGCCGCCGACAGGGTCTCGATCCCCACCGGCCCTCCGGAATAGTTCTCGGCGATCAAGTGCAGGTAGCGCCGGTCGGCCCCGTCGAGCCCCAGATGATCCACCCCCAGACGGGTCAGCGCATTGTCGGCCAGCGCGCGTGTGATGCGCCCGTCGCCCTCGACCACGGCGAAATCCACCACCCGGCGCAAGAGCCGGCCCGCGATGCGCGGCGTGCCGCGCGCGCGCCGGGCGATCTCGCGCGCGCCCTCGTCCTCGGCCGGCGCGCCCAGTTTGCGCGCGTTGCGCGTGACGATCTCGAACAGCTCGTCCACCGTGTAGAACTGCAACCGCGTAGGGATACCGAAGCGGTCGCGCAACGGCGTGGTCAGCAGACCCATCCGCGTGGTTGCGCCGACCAGCGTGAAGGGCTGCAACTCGATCCGCACGGTGCGCGCCGCCGGCCCTTCGCCGATCACGAGGTCCAGCTCGTAATCCTCCAGCGCGGGATAAAGCACCTCCTCAACCGCCGGGTTGAGGCGGTGGATCTCGTCGATGAAGAGCACGTCGCGGGCCTCGAGGTTGGTCAGGATCGCCGCCAGGTCTCCGGCCTTGGCCAGCACCGGGCCGGACGTCATGCGGAAATTCACCCCCAGCTCGCGCGCCACGATCTGCGCCAGCGTGGTCTTGCCGAGGCCGGGGGGGCCATGAAACAGGGTGTGGTCCATCGCCTCGCCCCGGCGCCGGGCGCTTTCGATGAACACCTTGAGATTGGCGCGCGCCTCGGCCTGGCCGATGAACTCGTCCAGCACCTGCGGACGCAGGGCGCGGTCGTTATCCTCGGGCAGCGGATCGGCGCGCAGGGTGGGGTCGGGCTCAGCCATGGCCTACTCCTTCGGTGCCAGCCGTTTCAGCGCCGCGCGGATCAGCGCGGGCGTCTCGGCCTCGGGCTCGGCCGCCGCTGCCTCGGCCACGGCGGAGGCCGCCTCGCCGGGGGCATAGCCCAGATTGCCCAGCGCCGACAACGCATCGGCCTGGGCCGAGCCGGCCGCGCGCGGTGCGGGCGCCGGGGCAGGGGGCGCGGCCCCTTCGTCCTCGATCACCGGCGGCGCCTCGCCCTGGGCCGCGGCCAGGGTGCCGCCCATCGCCATGACGCCCGGCGCCTTGTCCTTGAGATCCAGCACGATGCGATGCGCGGTCTTGGGGCCGACCCCCTTGGCCGCCTTGATGCTGGCCCAGTCGCCCAGCGCGATGGCCCGGCTCACCCCGTCCGGGCCCAGCGCGCCGAGGATGGCCAGCGAGACCTTGGCCCCCACGCCCTGCACGCTGGTCAGCAGGCGATGCCACTCCTTCTCGACCAGCGTCGGGAACCCGTAGAGCTGCATCAGGTCCTCGCGCACCACCAGGTCGGTATACAGCGCCACCGCCTCGCCGGGCCCCGGCAGGGCGGCCAGCGTGCGCTCGGAGCAATAGACGATATAGCCCACCCCGCGCACGTCGATCAGAACGTGATCGCCCGCGCGATAGTCCAGCCGCCCCGACAGCTTGCCGATCATGCCCGCACCTCGCGCAGGCCCCGCGCCGCGCCGCGCGTGTAATGCGCATGACAGATCGCCACCGCCAGCGCGTCCGCCGCATCCGGCCCGGCGGGATCGCACCCCAGCAGTTGCAGGCGCACCATGTGCAGCACCTGCTCCTTCTGCGCATGGCCTACGCCGACCACGGTCTTCTTGACCCGGTTGGGCGCGTATTCCCCCACCGGTAGCCCGGCGCGCGCAGGCGCCAGCAACGCCACGCCGCGCGCCTGGCCCAGTTTCAGCGTCCCGGCCCCGTCCTTGTTCACGAAGGTCTGTTCCACCGCCGCTGCATCCGGGGCGTATTGCGCGATCACCGCGCCCAGCTGGTCGAACAGCGACAAGAGCCGCTCGGCCAGCGCGCCCGATCCCGACAGGCACAGCCCGTTCGCCACATGGCTCAGGCGCGATCCCTGCGAATCGATCACCCCCCACCCCAGGGTTCTCAGCCCCGGATCAATGCCCAGAATCCGCATTCGCTGCCCGGCCCGTCGTTTGTTCTTCGATTGTTTTCAGCGTTAGCACGAAAGGCGAACATGAGCCAAGCGATTTGGCCGCGGTTCGATTGCGACGGGGCATGTCGGTTTTGGCATGACCCCGGCTCGAAAGCGACCTCGCAGCGCCCGGAACCGACATGTGGATAAACGAGATTTAACCTTTGTTTCAAGGATGTTACCCGGTGCGATGCCCATGCAGATTTTGCATGGGTCACATGCAATTTTCGCTGCTTGCGCGGTGCGAAACGCCAGACTATCTGGGCTGTTCAGGCAACGCGAAACCCACACTCGACCCGCCGCAAGGAATGCCGCCATGGCCCTCTACGATACCCCCCCGCACCACCCGAGGCTCCTTCATCCTGGCCGGCCTTCTGGCCTCTGCCGTCACCTCGCTATTCGCATCGGTGATGGCCTGGAACGATGCCCGCGCGACCCGCAACGCGCTGTCCCGCCTGTCGGATCGCGAGCTGGAAGACATCGGTCTGCACCGCGGCGAGATCGAACTGGTGGCCGAAGGCCGGCTGCCGCGCTGACAGGCGCAGGCGCTGCGTGAGTGCAAAACGCGCGGCCCGTGGGGCCGCGCGACGTGCTTTTCCTTCGTGAGATCGGCCCGGGCCGGCCGGCGCGCCGTCAGCGCAGGATCGGGCCCAGTTGGTCCGCGATCCATTGGGTCGCGGGATCGACCTGCATGACCCATCCGCCCGCCTGCTCGACCACGGTGCCCGCGCGCAGCGCCTCGACCCGTTCCACATAGGTGGCAGGCCCCAGTGCGGCCAGCAGGAACCCCTTAAAGCCGATCAACGCCACGGCGGCATACAGCAACATGCGCAGCGGCAGGCGCGGCCAGCGCCGCAGCGCGCGCGCCACGACCAGACCGTCGGGGCGCATGTAGGTTCTGTATCCTCTCGCCATAGCCTGGCGATTGCGACCGATCTTGCGCAGCCGGTCATCGAAGTCCAGTTGTTGGACCATGGCAGTCTCCGTTCCCCTGGCCCCCACCAGCGGATGCGGAAAAGAGCTAGGGTCGAATTGTGGCAAGAATGGGGTAAATGCCTCAAATGCCCTTAAAGCTGCTTTAATCACGCCTTTTTCTGAAAAATCAGCGTGGTCCAATCACCAATCTCCTCGCGATTGATCAGATTGTTTCCCTGAGCGGTGTAGTGCTCGGCCACCTCGTCGGCCTGGGCATGGAGGATTCCAGACAGGATGGCATGTCCGCCCGGTGCGAGATGGGCGCTCAGGTCCGGGGCCAGCGCGATCAGCGGGCCCTTGAGGATATTGGCGAAGATCAGGTCATAGGGCGCGCGCGCGGCCAGGTCGGGGTGATCGAAGCCCGCCGCCTCGACACAGGCGACGCGGCCCTCCAGCCCGTTGGCGCGCAGGTTGGCCCGCGCCACCTCGACCGCGACCGGGTCGATGTCCGAGGCGACGATCTCGCCCTCCCGCACCCGCGCGGCGGCCATGGCCAGCACCGCCGTGCCGCAGCCCACATCGGCCACGCGCCGGGCTTTGAGCCCCGCCTCCAGCAGCCGATCCAGCGCGCGCAGGCAGCCCAGCGTGGTGCCGTGATGCCCGGTGCCGAAGGCCATCGCCGCCTCGATCAGCAAGGCGATCCGGCCCTCGGGAACCTTGTCGGCGTCGTGGCTTCCATAGACGAAGAAGCGCCCGGCCTCGACCGGGGCCAATTCGCGCCGCACATGGGCGACCCAATCGGTCTCGGGCAGTTCCGAGACGGTGAAGTCGCGCGCCCCGAAGGCCGCCGCCAGCAGCGCCAGCGCCGCCGCATCGGGGGCCTCGGTGAAATAGCCGACCACCTCCCACAGGCCCGAGCCGTCCTCGACCTCGAACACGCCGATGCCGGTGGGTTCCGGCTCCAGCCGCTCCATCGCCTCGCCCAGGGCCTCGGCCTGCGATTTGCCTTCGAGTGTGGTCAGCGCGGTGAAGGTGGGCATGTCAGCGTCTCCTGTATCGGTCGGCGTGGGCGTAGGGGCGCGGCGGGGTCAGGTCAAGCGGCGGCAGGGTCACCCGCGCCAGCGCGCGCACGAACTGCCACCCCCAGACAGCGGCCAGAAGTCCCGCCAGTGCCCCCGCGGCGGCCTGGGCATAGACCACGCCGGGCGCTTCGAACGGGTCGGTCAGCCACCAGGCCAGCGGCAGCACCAGCACCCCGTCGCGCAGCCAGGTCATGCCGGTGGCGCGCATGGGCTTGCCCAGGGCGTTGAAGGCGGCATTGGCCACGAACAGAGCCGAGGCAAACAGGAACGCGCCCGCGCCCACATGGGTGAAGGCGTGGACCACCTCGGCCGCCTGCGGGGTGAGCTTCATCGCCCGCGTGACCGGGTCGCTGACCGCCACCAGCACCGCCCAGATCACCAGCGAATAGCCCAGCCCGAAGATCACCGCGTCGCGGTAGGTGCTGCGCAGCCGCTCGTATTCGCGCGCGCCGAAATTCTGCCCGAAGATACCGCCGATGGCGCCGGCCAGCGAGAAGATGCCGCCGAAGGCCACCACCGTCATGCGCCCGACCACGGCCCAACCCGCCATGGCCGCGTCGCCATAGGGTGCGATGAGCATGGTCATCAGCAGGTTGCCCACCGGTGTGGCGAGCTGCGTGAGGATCGCGGGCAGGGCGATGACGAGGAAGGGGCGCCAGACCTCGGCCAGATGGGCCAGGCGCGGGGCCGCCATCAGGTCGTGCAGCCCCACCGCATAGCGTAGCGCCAGCGCCAGCATCAGCAGCCGGAACGCCACCAGCCCCGCCGCCGCCCCGTTGAGCCCCAGCCACAGGATCAGAGGCGGGTCGATCACCATCGCCATCAGCCCCGAGCCGAGCGTCACGTACATCGACCGCCGCCCGTCGCCCACCGCGCGCAGCGCGCCGTTGGCCACCAGGCTCACCGCCACGATCGACAGTGAGGGCACGGTGAACAGAAGGTAACGCGCGGCCATGGCGGCGGTCTCGCCGCTGGCGCCGGCCAAAGCCACGATCTCGTGCCGGAACAGCACGATGAACAGGGCCAGCGCGCTCTGCACCGCCAGCGCGATCATCGCCGCGCCGGTGGCCTGGCGCCGGGCCAGCGCGCGCTCGCCCGCGCCGATGCTGCGCGAGATCAGCGCGGTCGAGGCAATCATCAGCCCCACCCCCGAGGAGACCGACAGGAACTGGATGGCGAAGGCGAACCCGATCGCGGCGACCATCGACGGGTCGCCCCATTGCGCGATCCAGAACAGGTTGGCCGCGTCCACCACGAAGACGAAGGTGATGCCCGCCGCCCCGGTCATGGTCATGCGCACCACGTGCCCCATGGTCGAGCCGGTCAGGAACCGCCCCCTCGGCTCGGCCGCCACGCTCATTCCGCCGGGGTGGGGGCCAGCCCCGACAGGATCGTCTCGTGCCCCGGCTCGGGATGGCGCGGGATCAGAAGCGCCAGCCCCAGCGAGGTCATCGCCATGCAGGCCGCCAGCCCAAACACGGCGGCCGGAGAGACCACCCACAGAAGGCCCAGAGCCACCGGCAGGAACACCGCCGCGATATGGTTGATGGTGAAGGCCACGGCCGCCGTGGGCGCGATGTCCTGCGGGTCGGTGATCTTCTGGAAATAGGTCTTCAGCGCTAGCGCCAGCGCCAGCCCGAACAGGATGTGGTCTACGATATAGAGTGCCGCGGCCAGTGCCGCGCCCCAGCCGAACCAGTAGATCCCGCCATAGGCCAGGAACACCAGCGTCAGCCCGGCATATTCCAGGATCAGCATCCGCCGTTCGCCGTACCAGCCCACCGCGCGGCCGAGAAACGGGGCCACGCCCATGGTGACGACCAGGTTCACCAGGTAGAGCCCGGTCAGCTCGTGCACCTCGAAGCCGAAGCGTTCCACCATCATGAAGCCTGCGAAGACCATGAAGATCTGGCGCCGCGCGCCGGACATGAACTGGAGCGCGTAATAGAGCCAGTAGCGCCGGCGCAGCACCATCTGCTTGAGCTGCGGATGCGGCGAATCGAACTGCGGATAGGCCAGCAGGCAGAAGGCCGCCGCCGCCGCAGTGGTCAGCCCGGCGGCCATGAACACCACGTTGTGGCTCAGGCTCAGCGTATCCCACATCAGCACGATCAGCACGAAGACCACCAGCGTGGTGGCCGAGCCCGCCCCCATCAGCCAGCCCAGCATCTGCGGCGCGCGTTCCTTGGGCAGCCATTGCAGTTGCAGCGACTGGTTCACCGTCTCGTAATAGTGAAAGCCCAGCGAGCTGAGAAAGGTCAGCGTCAGCAGCCCGGTGAGATGCGGAAACCAGGCCGTCACCGCCGTGGCCAGGCCCAGCAGCATCAGCGAGATCAGTCCAAGCACCTGTTCGCGCACGAAAAGCAGGATCGCGATCACCCCGATCGCGGCGAAGCCCGGGATCTCGCGCACGGTATGCAGAAGTCCGATATCGGCCCCGTCGAACCCGTCCGCCTCGATGACGAAATTGTTGAGCAGCGCATACCAGGCGTAGAAGGCGATCGGCATGGTGGTGGCCATGACGAAGAGCAGCGTCACCGGACGCCGCCACAGCGGCAGATCGCGCGCAGCACCTATGGGAACGCCGGGTCGCATGTCCATGCCATACGCTTGTTAAGCGTTTTTGGCGAGAGGCTTTCGCCCGCGCGCATCTGATCTGCATCAATGCACGGTTTCGAATGCGTGGATATATCGCGGCAATCTTGCCCAAGGAGACCCGCCATGGATATCGTCGCCCTCGTGGACCGGACCGGAGAGGCGCCCACCGCCGCGCTATTCGGCGTGCTGACCGGCATCGTCTTCGGCGTGGCCGCGCAACGCTCGCGCTTCTGCCTGCGCGCGGCGACGGTGGAGTTCGCCCGCGGCCAGATGGGCGACAAGGTGGCGGTCTGGTTCCTGACCTTCTCGACCGCGCTGGTCTGGGTGCAGGGCGCGCAGCTCCTGGGCCTGATGGACAGCGCGGATGCGCGCATGATGGCGGTGCCGGGCAGCTGGTCGGGGGCGATCCTGGGCGGGCTGATGTTCGGCGCGGGCATGGTGCTGGCGCGCGGCTGTTCGCGGCGGCTTCTGGTGCTGGCGGCGACGGGTAACCTGCGCTCGGTGGTCTCTGGGCTGATCTTCGCCGTGGTGGCGACGATGAGCCTGACCGGGGCGCTGTCGCCGCTGCGCGATCACCTCGCCGCGCTCTGGGTGACCGAGGGCGGGCGCAACATGAACCTGCTGGCCAGCGTGGGCCTGCCGGCCTGGGGCGGGCTGGCGATCGGTCTGATGTTCGCGGTGCTGGCGCTGGTGCTGGCGCGGCGCAACCGGATCGGCGCCTCGCGCCTGGTCTTCGCCTCGGGCGTGGGCTTTGCCGTGGCGGTGGGCTGGGTGCTGACCTACACGCTCAGCCTGGTGGCCTTCGACCCCGTCCAGATCGAGAGCGTGACCTTCACCGGCCCCTCTGCGCATACGCTGATGTTCTTCCTCGAACGCGACCCGGTGCTGCAATTCGACGTGGGCCTCGTGCCCGGCGTCTTCATCGGCGCGATGATCTCGGCCTGGCTGGCCGGCGAGATGAAGATCCAGGCCTTCGACGGCCCCTCGACCATGCGCAAGGCGATGATCGGCGCGGCGCTGATGGGCTTCGGGGGCATGCTGGCCGGCGGCTGCGCCATCGGCGCGGGCGTCACCGGCGGGTCGATCTTCGTGGGCACGGCCTGGTGCGCGCTGTTCTTCATGTGGGTGGGTGCGATGGTCACCGATTTCCTGGTCGACCAGCAGAAGGCGCCAGTGGCGGCCTGACCAGATCGGATCGCGCTGCGCGCGATCCGACCGGCTAGCGCTCTGCCCGTCGTCCATCGGGCTTGAACCGATGGCGCCACGATGAACGACCCCCGGGGTGTATTCGGAGCAGAAAGAAGCAGGGTGCAGGGTGTCACCCATCCGTTGCATCGGCTGCGCGCGGTGGGTGTTGCATCGGCAACACCCGACCGGTCGGTTCAAGGATTCCAATAGCTTCCAGAGGAATGTTTCGCATGCGAAACGTAGCGTTTTCGGAATATGAAGGCCCGGTCCCGCCTCACGCCCCGCCGCTGGGGTCGCGGAAGCGGTTGACGATGGGATAGCGCCGGTCGAGCCAGAAGGCGCGTTTCGTGAGCCGCGGCCCCGGCGCGGACTGGAAGCGCTTGTATTCGCTGAGATAGATCAGCCGCTCGACCTTGCGCGCGGTCTCGGCATCGAAGCCTGCCGCGACCACGTCCGAAATCGAGCCGTCGCGGTCCACCAGGATTTCCAGCATCGCGTCCAACTCGGGATAGTCGGGCAGGCTGTCGCTGTCCTTCTGGTCGGCGCGCAACTCGGCGCTGGGCGGCTTGTCGATGATGCGCGGCGGGATCACCTCGCCGCCCGGCCCCTGCATCCAGTCGCGGTGATTTTCGTTGCGCCAGCGGCAGGTCTCGAACACGCGGGTCTTGTAGAGATCCTTGATCGGGTTGTAGCCCCCGGCCATGTCGCCATAGATCGTGGCATAGCCCACCGCCACCTCGGACTTGTTGCCGGTGGTCAGGAGCATCTCGCCGAACTTGTTGCTGAGCGCCATCAGGAGCAGCCCGCGCAGGCGGGACTGGATGTTCTCCTCGGTGAGGTCGGGGGCGCGCCCTTCGAAAAGCGGCGCCAGCGTCTCGGTCACCGCGTCGCGGGCCGGCGTGATCGGCACATGCTCATAGGGACAGCCCAGCGCGCGGGCCAGCGCATCGGCATCGGCGAGGCTATCGGCGCTGGTGTATTCCGAGGGCAGCATCACGCAGCGCACGTTCTCCGGCCCCAGCGCGTCGGCCGCGATCACCGCCACCAGCGCCGAATCGACCCCGCCCGAGAGGCCCAGCAGCACCTTGGAGAAGCCGGTCTTGCGGCAATAGTCGCGCAAGCCCTCGACCATCACGCGGTAATCCTGCTCCCAGGCGGAGGCGTGGACATGGACCGGGCCCGGCTCGATGCGCCAGCCCTCGGGGCCGCACGCCAGGTCCACATGGGCCACGGTTTCGTCGAATTGCGGCAGCTGGAAGACCAGCGCGCCATGCGGGTTCAGCCCGAAGCTCGCGCCGTCGAACACCTGGTCGTCCTGCCCGCCCACCATGTTGAGATAGATCACCGGCAGCCCGGTCTCGACGCTGCGGGCAACCATGTGGTTGAGCCGCGTGTCGTGCTTGCCCCGGTAGTAGGGCGAGCCATTGGGCACCAGCAGGAATTCCGCCCCGGTCTCGGCCAGGGTCTCGGCCACGTCCTCGTACCAGGCATCCTCGCAAATCGGGCTGCCGATGC
>DOIS01000294.1:767-1133 GCA_003511785.1 Paracoccaceae bacterium | reverse complement strand
CCTCGTACCAGGCATCCTCGCAGATGGGCGAGCCGATGCGCACGCCCGCCACGCTGTAGGGGCCGCCCAGGGGGCCGGCGTCATAGACGCGCTTTTCGTCGAACACGGTCTCGTTGGGCAGGTGGTGCTTCAGGAGCGTCGCCTTGATCGCGCCGCCCTCGAGAATGAAATAGGCGTTGTAGAGGCCGGTCCCCTCGACCCATGGCCCACCGATGGCCAGCGCCGGGCCGTCGGCGCAGTCGGCGGCGAGACGGCGCACAGCTTGAATCGCGGCGGTGTGAAAGGCGGGCTTCATCACCAGGTCCTGGGCGTTGTAGCCGGCGATGAACATCTCGGGGAAGGCGACCAGGTCGGCGCCGGCGGCGC
>DOIS01000294.1:0-456 GCA_003511785.1 Paracoccaceae bacterium | reverse complement strand
ACCAGGTCGGCGCCGGCGGCGCGGCCCTGCTCCCAGGCCGCGCGGGCCTTCGCGGCATTGCCATCGAGATCGCCCACCACGGGGTTCAACTGTGCCAGGGTCAGGCGGAAACGGTCGGCCAAGGTCTTGCCCCCTTCGGGTCTGCGCGGGTTCGCTCATGCGCGGTTTATCAGATAGCGGCGCGAGCGAAAGCCACAAGCCGCCCGGCGCCGCAAGCCGGGCGGACGACGGAAAGACATTGCGACCGGGGGGCTGGTCGCCTAATTTTCAGGTGAATCCGCGCCGTGCGCGCGGCCCATGGCAGGCAGGCAGGGAGACAGATGAAACAGATCGGAACGGCATTCACACTCGCGGCGGCGCTGGCGCTGGGCGGGCCGGCCGTGGCCCAGGACGGCCAGGTCCTGACCAGGCAATACGACGATGGCGGCGTCTACGAGGGCACGTTCAAGGGCGGGT
>DOIS01000319.1 GCA_003511785.1 Paracoccaceae bacterium | reverse complement strand
CACCCCCGCACCCCCGTGGAGATATTTTTGAAAGAGAAGAAGGACTGGACCGGGCATGATCGGTAACCGCGCGTTAAAGTCAATCTGCACTTACTGGTCCTGCGGTACAGGCTGGAGAGCCGATGACCGCAAGAGGAGAAGCCCCGCCATCCCGGTCGAGTGCCGCCTAGCGAGATCGACCCCGGATGGTGGGGTGGACCCCTCCATGTCTTCTTCTCTTTCCAAATACTCTCGCCGAAGGCGATCCCGCATCGACGCCGCACAACGGTCGTGACATTCGTCCCTTCCTTCACCGCTTGCGCTCCTCCAGCTCCGAGTTGAACAGCCGCAGCCTGTGGGTCAGCGCCTCGGTATCGGTCACGCTGTCGAAATGCTCGAAGAGAAAGGATAGCGCCTCGCCCTCGTCCAGCCCCGCCTCCTGCGCGAAGCGTTTCAGACGGCGATATCCGTCCTCGGTCATCGCGACCGGCAGGCGGCGGGTCAGGCGAAAGCGTTTGGGCATCCATCCTCCTCGGAGCCGGGCGTGGGGGGGGTCTTCACCCCACAGCGCCGGGTTCAGAAATTGGCCGCCTCCAGCGCCATGACCGGCTCGGCCCCGCTCTGGATGCGGGCGAGATGGGTCGCGGTCATCGGCAGGCGCCGCGCCATGTAATAGCGCGCGGTGGCCAGCTTGGTCTCGTGGAACGCCACGTCGGACGTGCCGCCCGCCAGCGCCTCCTGCGACGCCTTGGCCATGCGCGCCCACATCAGCCCCAGGCAGACATGCCCGAAGAGATGCATGAAATCATACGAGCCCGACAGCGCGTTGTTGGGGTTCTTCATGCCTTCCTGCATGAAATACATCCCCGCGGTCTGCAAGTCCTTCGACGCGGCCTTGAGCGGGCCGACGAACTCGGCCATGGCCGCGTCCTCGCCATGCTCCTTGCAGAACGCCTTGACCATGTCGAAGAAGGCCATCACGTGCTTGCCGCCGTCCTGGGCGAGCTTCCGGCCCACGAGGTCCAGCGCCTGCACGCCGTTGGCGCCCTCGTAGATCATGGCGATGCGGGCGTCGCGGGTATATTGCGACATGCCCCATTCCTCGATATAGCCATGGCCGCCATAGACCTGCTGGGCCAGCACGGTCATGTCATAGCCCTCGTCGGTCAGGAACCCCTTGATCACCGGGGTCATCAGCGAGATCAGCCCGTCTGCGTCGGCGTCCTGCGCGCGGTGCGCCTTGTCGATCAGGTGCGCGCCCCAGAGGACGAAGGCCCGCGCGCCCTCGACGAAGCTCTTCTGGTCCATCAGCGAGCGACGGATGTCGGGATGCACGATCAACGGATCGGCCGGCCCGTCGGGGTTCTTGGCGCCGGTCACGTCGCGGCCCTGGAGCCGGTCCTTGGCGTATTCCAGCGCGTTCTGATAGGCGGCGTCGGCCTGCGCGAGACCCTGCATCCCCACGCCGAGGCGGGCCTCATTCATCATGGTGAACATGGCGCGCATGCCCTTGTGCTCTTCGCCCAGCAGGTAGCCGGTCGCGCCGTCATAGTTCATCACGCAGGTCGAGTTGCCGTGGATGCCCATCTTCTCCTCGAGCTTGCCGACCGAGACGCCGTTGCGCTCGCCCAGGCTGCCGTCCTCCTTGACGAGGAATTTGGGCACGATGAACAGCGACACGCCCTTGATGCCCTCGGGCCCGCCGGGAATCTTGGCCAGCACCAGGTGCACGATGTTGTCGGCCATGTCGTGATCGCCCGAGGAGATGAAGATCTTCTGCCCGGTGATCTTGTAGGAGCCGTCATCCTGCGGCTCGGCCTTGGTGCGCATCATGCCCAGGTCGGTGCCGCAATGCGGCTCGGTCAGGTTCATGGTGCCGGTCCATTCGCAGGAGACCATCTTGGGAAGGTACGTTTTCTTCTGCGCGTCCGAGCCATGCGCCAGGATCGCCGAGGCCGCGCCATGGGTCAGGCCCTGGTACATGGTGAAGGCCTGGTTGGCGGCCGAGAACATCTCGCCCACCGCGGCGCCCACCACATGCGGCATGCCCTGGCCGCCGAACTCCTCGGGCATGTCGAGACCGGGCCAGCCGCCTTCCTTGATCTGCTCGAAGGCCGCCTTGAAGCCGGTGGGGGTATAAACCACGCCGTTCTCCAGCCGGCAGCCCTCGCTGTCGCCCACCACGTTCAGCGGGTGCAGCACCTCGGCGCTGAGCTTGCCGGCCTCTTCCAGGATCGCCTTGGTGAAGTCGGGCTCCAGCTCGCCGAAACCGGGAATGCCGCTTTCGGTGATCTTGAGCATGTCATGCAGGATGAACTGCATGTCCTTGGTGGGGGGCGTGTAGCTGGGCATCTCTCTCTCCCTGGTCGTGCTGTGCGTGAATGCGAGGGGCCGAGGCTCACTCGGCCGCGTTTTTCTCCTGGCGCATCGAGGCGAGGATCTGTTCGCCCCATTTGAGCTGGCCGCGCAGCTCGTCGATGGCCTCGGTCAGCTCGTCGCGCTGGCGCTCCATGTCGGCCAGGCGGTCCTTGGCGATGTCATAGGTCCGCGACAGCTGCGTGTGCTGCTGGTCGCCCATGTCGTAGAGGTCCAGAAGCTGGCGGATCTCCTCGAGGCTGAAGCCGAAGCGCTTGCCGCGCAGGATCAGTTTCAGACGGGCGCGGTCGCGCTTGGTGAACAGGCGTTTCTGCCCCTCGCGGATCGGGAAGAGCAGTTCCTTGGATTCGTAGAACCGCAGGGTGCGCGGCGTCACGTCATAGGCGTCGCACATCTCGCGGATGGTCAGAAGATCGTCGGTCATGGGTCGAGTCTCGTTACGGTTCGTTTGAGGCTCAGGTGGTCTGTTTTGTCGCGGTTTACAACATCGTCTTGACGTTGACGTAACCCGGACGTCGCGTCACGGAAACCGTTGACGTGAGGTCGGCCACCCGAACACGGGATGGTCGGCACATAAGCGCGATCTGTCCCGCGTAAAGGATACGCGGGCGGCGGTTCGGCGATGTCCGGTCGGTCAGCCGAGCGAGCGGGCGGTCTCGTCGCGCATCTGCTGCAATTCGCGCATGGCCTCGTCGAGTTGCGCCCGCTGTTCGCGCAGCTCGCCCATCTGGCGGTCGGCCATCTCGAGGAAGGCCTCCATCTGGGCGCGGTTGCCCTCATGCTCATAGATCAGCAGCCATTGCCGGATTTCCTCGAGTTGAAACCCGTATTTGCGCCCGCGCAGGATCAGCTTCATGCGCGCCCGTTCGCGCGGCCCGTAGAACCGCTGACGCCCCTCCCGGTCGGGCTGCAACAGCTCGATATACTCGTAGTAACGCAGCGTGCGCGGGGTCACGTCGAACGCGGCGCACATCTCCTTGAAGGACAAGCGGTTGTCAGTCATCCGGGCAGGCTCCTCCTGGCGGGCAAACTAGGGCGAAGCCGGGGGGAGCGCAACAGCCGGGGTTGCTCTTTTGCGCGCGCGCCGGTCATAACGGGCGCGCAGGAACGGAGAAAGACGCGGATGGTGGACAAGGCGAAACTGGCCCGGCAATTCATCGAGGCGATCCCCCACGCCAAGGCGCTGGGCATGACGCTCGACGAGATCGGCGAGGGCGAGGCGGTGATCTCGCTGCCCTATGCGCCGCATATCGTGGGCGACCCTGAAAGCGGCGTGATCCATGGCGGCGCGGTCTCGGCGGTGATGGACACCTGCTGCGGCGCGGCGGTGATGAGCCACCCCTCGGCGCCGGGCGGCACCGCGACCATCGACCTGCGCATCGACTACATGCGCGCGGCCACACCGGGCCAGAAGATCGTGACTCGGGCGACCTGCTATCACATCACCCGCAGCGTGGCTTTCGTGCGCGCCACCGCCTGCGACGAGGACACCGACCGCCCCGTCGCCACTGCCGCCGGCTCCTTCACCGTGGAGACATGGTGATGGCGCAGCACGAGGACATGCAGGAGATCAAGAAACGCCGCGACGCGGTGCTGTCGGCGCTGGTGGACGGGGTGCCCTATCATCGTTTCCTGGGCATCGGGTTCGACCGGCGCGGGGATGAACTCACCGGGGTTCTGAACTTCGAGCAGAAGCTGATCGGCAACCCGTTCCTGCCCGCGATCCACGGCGGCGTGACGGCGGCCTTTCTCGAGGTGACCTCGATCATCACGCTCAGCTGGAATTATCTCTGGCAGGACATGGAAGCGGGCGCCATCGACTTGGGCGCGCTCGAGGCGGGCACCCTGCCGCGCCTGCCCAAGACGATCGATTTCACCGTGGATTACCTGCGCTCGGGCCGGCCGCGCGACGCCTATGCCCGGGCCGAGGTGATCCGCTCGGGCCGGCGCTATGCCTCGGTCCGGGTCGAGGCCTGGCAGGACCACCGCGACAAGCTCTTCGCCCAGGCGACCGGGCATTTCCTGATGCCGCCGCCGGTGACCGAGGCGAAGGCGGGCAAACCCGGGTGAACGCGGCGGCCCCCGAGGCGCCCGTCACCGCGCCGCGCGAGATCACGCACAGGCGGGTTCTCAACATCGCCGTGCCCATCGTGCTGTCGAATGCCACCGTGCCGATCCTGGGCGCGGTGGATACCGGCGTGGTGGGCCAGATGGGCGCCGCCGCCCCCATCGGCGCGGTGGGGATCGGGGCGCTGGGCCTCTCGGCGATCTACTGGGTGTTCGGGTTTCTGCGCATGGGCACGGTGGGGCGCATCCTGGC
>DOIS01000257.1 GCA_003511785.1 Paracoccaceae bacterium | reverse complement strand
GGGTGACGCGCCCGACCCGGCCGCGAAACTCTGTCATCAGGGTCGTGATCTCGATCGGGTCGCGCCCCTCGGCCTAGGCGGTGAAGCCGCAGATGTCGATGAACAGGATGCCCATCTCGCCCCGACTGCCCGCACGCAACTCGGGCAAGGCGCCCCGGGCCAGCCGCGGCGCCAGTTCAGCCGGCAGAAAGCGCGTCAGGTTCGCGCTGTGCCGTGCGTCGGTAATCGAGCGCGACAACAGCGCCCTTGCCCGGCGGGCCGCGATCACCAGCACCACGCCGGCCATCAGGATCATCCCCAACCGCATGACATTGGGCGGTAGCGACAGAAACAGCCAGATGGTCCCGTCCCCGGACCCCGCATTCCCCCGGCACCAAGCGAAATCAGAAGGGCAATGCCCGCCGCCAGAAGCGCCACCAGGTAGGCCATCACCGCCGGGTTGATCCTGAGCACGCCGAAGGCCAACACCAGTGGCACCAGCCAGATCGACGGAAAGGCGAAGGCGGCGTCCCCCGCCATGCCGGTATTGCGCATACTCAGCCAGACGCTGAGCACGAGGAACAGCGCGTCGGCAGTCACCGTGGGCCAGACCATCCAGTGCCGGAACAGGTCGCGCCGCACCAGCACCCAAGTTCCCAAGCCTAGAAGGAAGTAGGCGACCACCGTGACCACGGCGAAACCCCATTGCCGGTGCAGGATCGGAATCCGGTTCTCGGGAAGGTTCGGGCCCAGGGCAAAGATCAGGAACGATCCCAGCACGACCGCAACCACCATCCGCAGAAGCGCCACCACCCGCTCCGCCTCAATCTCGGCGGCGCGCAGGCGGGGCATCATCTGGGCTGCCTCGGCAGTATCTCGGTCGGTCTGTTTCACATCCGGTTTCACGTCAGGTCGGGCCGTTTCCGTCGCGCATGTCGGCAAAAGGCCCGCGCGAAGCCGCAGGCCGGCACGGACCGACGCCTCAGACGTCCTCCCCGAGCACGCTCAGCCGGCGCGGATCGCCGTCGATCAAACGCGGGCTTTCGGCCTCGCCGCCCGGTGCGATCACGCCCATCGCCTCGAACTTGCGCGCCGAGGGAAGCACCCGCGTCTCCATCGAGCCCACCGCCTTGTTGTAGCAGTCCACCGACCGGCCCAGCGCCTTTCCGATCGCGTCGAGATGGCCCCCGAATACCTTGAGCCGATCGTACAACTCGCGCGCGCTCTTCTGCACCTCGGCGGCGTTCTTGGCCATCTTCTCCTGCTGCCAGCCATAGGCGATGGCCTTGACCAACGCCATGAGCGTCGTCGGCGTGGCGATCAGCACCTTGCGTTCGAAGGCGTATTCGATGACGCCGGGATCGGCCTCGGCCGCGGCCGAGACGAAGGTCTCGCCGGGGATGAACATCACGACGAAATCCGGGGTCTCGTCGATGCCGTCCTGATACGCCTTGGACGCGAGAAGCTGCACGTGTTTCTTCACTTGCGCCGCGTGGCGGGCAATGTGGGTGGTCTGCTCTTCGGGCGTCTCGGCCTCGAGCGCGTCCAGATAGGCCTCGAGCGGGGTCTTGGCATCGACCACGATGCTCTTGCCGCCGGGGATATGCACGATGGCATCGGGACGCCGCGCGCCCGCGTCGGTGTCCATGTGCTGCTCCAGCCGGTAATCCACGTTCTCGGACATGCCCGCCATGTCGAAGACCTGGCGTAGCTGCATCTCGCCCCAGCGGCCGCGCGTCTTGGGTGCGCGCAACGCCTGGACCAGCTTGCGGGTCTCGCTGCCTAGGGTCTCCTGGCCCTTGGCCATATGCGCCACCTGTTGACGGATTTCGCCATAGGCTTCGTTGCGGGCCTTTTCGATCTGCTTGATATGGCTGTCGAAATGCCCAAGCTTTTCATGCAGCGGCTTGACCAGGTTCTCGATGGCCTGATTGCGCTTGTCGAGATCGGCCTGGGCGGTCTGACTGTGGCTCTTGAACCGTTCCGAGACAAGGTCGAGGAAGGATTCCGAGTTCTTCTGCAACACGCCCGAGGCGAGGTTGGCGAAGCGGTCCTCGAGGTCCTTCTTCATCCCGCGCAGTTCCTCCAGCCGCGCCTCGTGCTCGCGCTGGAGCGTCTTGAGCGCGCTTTCGGCCTGGGCGCGGGCGCTCACCTCCTCGTGCAGCCGGGTGCGGGTCTCGCGCAGTTCCTCGTCGGCCCTGGGCAAGCGGTCCGCCT
This sequence comes from Paracoccaceae bacterium, assembly GCA_003511785.1. Taxonomy (GTDB): domain Bacteria; phylum Pseudomonadota; class Alphaproteobacteria; order Rhodobacterales; family Rhodobacteraceae; genus UBA7951. The sequence goes on along the minus strand of DOIS01000257.1, from coordinate 3,837 downwards.
CGGCGCGGGCCACGGCCAGCGCCTCGCGCAGACCGGCCGTTTCGCGGGCCTCCTCGCGCAGGTCGGTGAGGTGCTGACGCGCGGCGGAGAGGCGGGTGAGAAGCACGATCACCGCCAGCAGCAGAAGCGCGGCGGCGCTGCCGAGGATCAACTGCACGGGCTCGAGGGGCATGGCGGGAGTCTTCTTTTGTTCTCTTTTCTGCGGTTGTGCCACCTCGGCACGCATAACGCAAGAGATGTGTTCAACTGCGCCCGAAGAGCCGTTCGATATCCGACAGCTTCAATTCCACATAGGTCGGGCGGCCGTGGTTGCATTGGCCCGAATGAGGCGTGGCCTCCATCTCGCGCAGGAGCGCGTTCATTTCCTCGCCGCGCATCCTCCGCCCCGAGCGGATCGAACCATGACAGGCCACGCGCGACAGGATCGCCTCGAGCCGCGCTTGCACCAGCGTGGTTTCGCCCTGGTCGTCCAACTCGTCGAGAATGTCGCGCAACAGCCCCACCGCATTGACCTCGCCCAGAAGCGCCGGGGTCTCGCGCACCGCCAGGGCCCCGCCGCCGAAGGGCTCGATCGTCAGGCCCATGCGCGCGAGATCCTCGGCCACGGCCATGAGCCGCGCGCAATCGGCCTCGGACAGCTCGACGATCTCGGGGATCAGGAGCGCCTGCGCGGCTACACCGGTCTCGGCCATCTGGCGCTTGAGCTTTTCGTAGACCAGCCGCTCGTGAGCGGCGTGCTGGTCCACGATCACCATGCCGGTCTCGGTCTGGGCGATGATGTAATTCTCGTGCACCTGCCCGCGCGCCGCGCCCAGCGGCAGGGCCTCGGGCGGCGTCTCATCGGCGCGGTGCGGGGCCTGTTCGACCGGCGCCTCGACCACTTGCCCGCTATAGGCGCCCTGCATCTCGGCGAAGCCCGGCGCCTGCGCCCGGTAGGCCGCGGCGCGGGCCTGCGGGCCGGGGCGGTCCATCTGGTAGACCCGCGCACCCGCGCGTTCAGGCCGCATCGCCCCCAGCGCGGCATCGGAGACGGTGCTGGCGGCGCGATGCCCGGCCTCGGCCAGCGCGTGGCGCAAGGAGGATACGATCAGCCCACGCGCAATCCCGGGGTCGCGGAACCGGACCTCGGATTTCGCGGGATGCACGTTCACGTCCACCAGGGTGGGATCGCAATCGACGAACAGCGCCGCCGCCGGGTGGCGGTCGCGGCTGAGAAAGTCGAAATAGGCTGCGCGCAGGGCGCCGGTCAGCATCTTGTCGCGCACGGGCCGACCGTTGACGAAAAGATACTGCGCCACCGCGGCGCCCCTCGAATAGGTGGGTAGCGCGGCATAGCCGTAGAGGCGCAGGCCCTCGCGCGTGGCGTCGATCCTCAGCGCGTTCCCGGCGAAGTCGCGGCCCATTACATGGGCCAACCGCCGGTGCAGCGCATCGAAGAGATCGCCGCTCTCGGCATCAGCGCGGAAGGTGACGCGCCCCTCTCCCCCGCCGGAGGTATCGCGCAGGGTGAAGGCCACGGCCGGTTCGGCCATGGCCAGGCGCTTGACCACATCCGTGATCGCCTGGGTTTCGGCCCGGTCGGAGCGCAGGAACTTCAACCGGGCGGGCGTGGCATAGAACAGGTCGCGCAGTTCGACCACAGTGCCCGCGCGCAGGGCGGCGGGTTTCACCGGCCCGGCCTCGCCGCCCGCGACGGCGAGGCAAGCAGCCTCATGGCCGGGGGCGCGCGATGTCAGGGTCAAGCGACCGACCGCGCCCAGCGAGGGCAGCGCCTCGCCTCGGAAACCGAAGGACTGGATATTTAGCAGATCGGTGCCGTCGATCTTCGAGGTGGCGTGGCGCGACAGGGCGAGAGTCAGGTCATCGGGGGCGATACCGCAGCCGTCATCGGTGACGCGGATCAGGGTCTTGCCGCCGTCCGCAATCTCGATACCAATACGGGAGGCGCCCGCGTCGAGCGCGTTCTCGACCAGTTCCTTGACCGCCGAGGCCGGGCGCTCGACCACTTCACCGGCGGCAATGCGGTTGATCGCCCCCTCGTCCAACTGGCGTATGACGGGGCGTGAATCGCTGATATTGTGGTCTGTGAGCGCCATAACCCCAGACCTAGCATGAGGTGCCGCGATTCTGCCACCGCGAAATCGCGCACGCTAACCCCGCGCTGCCGCCCCCGCCGCCGTTCGGCACGGCCCGAACAGCGCGGCCATCGCCAGGATCGCCCCCGAAACCGTGGCGATCATTCCGGCAGCACTGACCGCATCACGCCCGCCCAGCCAGAGCGGCAACCCCATCGCCAGCACGAAGCCCAACACAGCCGAGAGCGTGGCAAAGCTTACCGACCAGGCCCCCTGCCGCTCCAGCCGGTCGGTCATCAGCCGCGCGGCGGCGGGCGGGCAGATGAACATGGCGATCACGATGATCGAGCCCACCGCGTCGAAGGCCGCCACTGCCGCCACTGCCGCCACCACGACCAGCGCAAGCCCCAATGGGCCGGTGCGGATGCCCATGCTCCGGGCGAAACCCTCGTCGAAGGTCGAAAGTTTCAGCGGCCGCCAGAACAGCGCGGTGAACAGCGCCACGGCGACCAGCGTCACGGCCATGCGCGTCAGCTCCACCGGCACCCCGGCCAGGGCGACCGGGTCCAGCAGCGAGGCCCATCCGGTCGCGTCCAGCCAGATCAGGCTCTCGAGATTGCCGTAAAGCGCGTGCTCCACGTCGAGATGCACGTTCGAGGTGTCGGACTGCTCGAGGAGCAGCACGCCGCCCGCGAACATGGCGGTGAAGACCACGCCCATTGCCGCGCCCGGCTCGATCCGGCCCAGCCGGCGCACCGCCTCGATCAGCACCACGGCCACCAGCGCCGCCCCGGCCGCGCCCAGCATCATCGGCCAGGCCGAGATTACCCCGGTGACGAGAAAAGCCACCACGATGCCGGGCAGAACCACGTGAGAAATCGCGTCTCCGATCAGCGCCTGGCGCCGCAGCACCAGGAAATTGCCGGGCAGCGCGCAGGCCACGGCGGCGAAGATGCCGATCAGCAGGGGCGGCAGGGAGAGGGGGACGAATTCCGCGCCGCTCATGCCGGCACCTCCTGCGGGCCGCCGATGCGGCGGTCGAGCTCCCCGATCTGGTCGCGGGTGAGCACCGTTTCGATGTCGCGCAGCCCGTCATAGAGCGCGGCTGTCGCGGCGAAGGCGTCGTCGCCGCGTACCAGTTCCCACCGCTTCTCGTCGCGCAGCGCCTTGGCCGCCTGCGCTCTGCCCGCATCCGTAGCCACCCCGTCGGGCCGGGCCAGTCCAGCCTGACGCAGCAGGCGCAAAGTGTAGGACTCATAGATGTTCTGACCTTGCGCAAGCGCCAGCAACCCCTGACGGATGTGAACCCGTCGCTGGAACCGCAGATGCCGCACGATCGCGGCCAACACGCCGCGCACCGGAGCCAGAAACAGCGATACGACAAAAAAGCCAAAGCTGAACAGGACGATGATCGGTCCGGTCGGCAAGTTGGGCGCTGAGGCGGACACCGCCGCACCCAGATAGCCCGACAACCCGCCGATGACCCCAGACAACAGCACCACATGGTCGGACCGGTCCGACCAGAACCGCGCCGTGACCGCGGGTATGATCAGCAAAGCCACGATCAGGATCAATCCAACGATTTTCAGCCCGACAACCGTGACCGCCATGACAAGCCCCATCATCGCAAGGTCGATGCGATGCACTGGCAGCCCCAAGGCGGCCGCATATTCGGAATCGAACGCCACCATCATCATGGGACGGCGGATGATCATGACGAGCAGCAGCGTTGCAGCGCCGCCGATCGCGATGATCAGAGCGT
>DOIS01000196.1 GCA_003511785.1 Paracoccaceae bacterium | reverse complement strand
AACTTTTGGGCATTGCTCGGCGTCGCAGCGGCCTCTTAGCTGTATTTGCCCAGATCATACACTGCTCTTGCTCTGCTGCGTTGGCATCGCTTTCGCTCCGCCGGCTTGTGCACGTTTCAGGATCAGACGCAGGCGATTGAACCCGTCTTCGATCCCACCCTCTCCTCCGGCGGCGAAGAATTGGTCGAGGTCGGGCCAGACCCGCACCGCTTGGTCAAGCAGCGGATCGTTTCCCTCCGAATACAGGCCGGCGCGCAGCATGACCTCCGACCGCTCATATGCGCCCAAGAGGCGGCGGACATCCGAGATCAATACGTTCTCCTCCTCGCTGGCGGCATCGGGCAGCGCCCGAGAAACTGATCGACCGACATCTATTGCGGGGAAGCGACCGCGCTCGGCGATATCGCGGTCGAGCACCACGTGCCCGTCCAGAACGCCGCGCAGAATGTCCGCGATCGGCTCATCCATGTCCGAACCAGCCACGAGGACAGTGAAGACGGCGGTTATGCTGCCTTCTCCCTCGCGGCCGGGCCCAGCACGTTCCGTCAAACCCGTGATGAGAGGTGTCACCGATGGGGGGAACCCGCGAAGGGCTGGAGCCTCGCCCGCCGTTAGCGCGGCTTCGCGATGCGCCTCGGCCAGGCGCGTGATCGAGTCCGCAAGCAAAAGCACGTCCTTCCCTTGCTCGCGAAAAAACTCTGCGACGGTCAACGCCGCAGCGGCACAGCGCCGGCGGTGCGCGGCGGGACGATCGGAGGTCGCGGCGACCAACACGGCACGACGCATTCCCTCCGGTCCCAGAACCTCGGTCACGAACTCCCTCAATTCACGCCCGCGCTCTCCGATCAGCGCGATGACAATCACGTCCGCTTCGGCCGAACGAGCCAGGCAGGCCAGCAAACGCGACTTGCCCACCCCCGAGCCTGCAAAAAGTCCGATGCGCTGGCCGCGCACCAGGGGCAACAGCGTGTTCAACACCGCCAGACCCGTGTTCAGGCGTTCGCCCAGCGGCAGGCGTTCGTTCGGGGGCGGCGGCGCGATGTGCAACTCGCGCGCCTCCGGTCCGCGCAACAGCGGCCGGCCATCCAACGGACGCCCGAACGGGTCGATCACCCGCCCAATCCAATGCGCCCCGGGAGCGAAAACGGGAGGGGGAGACAAGAGTACGCGGTCCCCGACCGAGACTCCTTCTGGCGGGACGTGAGGGTCCATGAATAGGTCTTCGGGCCCGATGCGGTGCACCTCGCCGCAAAGATCGGGCCGCCCGGGTCGCCGCAAGGTCAGCCAATCCCCCACACGGGCCCAAGCCGAAAGACCGGAGATCCGCAATCCATCCCCCACGACCTCTTCGACATGTCCAACCGCGCGCCCGAGCTCGATCGACTTCAAGTCTGCGATTAGAGATCCGGTATCCATCCGCGCGCTCCTTTCACCATTTGCTGACAACGGTTTCTAAAGGAATCGGGGTTAAGCCTTGATTGAAATCGGTCAAGGGAGAAGCCCCGATGCACGCAGACCTGAATGTCTTTCGCCTGGCGCACGCCATGGCGGTCCATGCCGGCCAACGCCAGGCCGTCGTATCGCAGAATATCGCGAATGCGGATACCCCGGGTTACCTGGCCCGCGACCTGCCATCCTTCAAGGAACAGTTCAGCGCGCCCTCACCGCCCTCCCTTCGCCCGGTCGTGGACGACATGCCGATCGGACCGAACGGGAATTCGGTCAGTCTCGAACTCGAAATCCTGAAATCGGTCGAGGCCAAGCGCCAGCATGACCGTGCGATCGCGATCTACAAGGCGTCGCTCGATGTTCTGCGCTCCTCACTGGGTCGATAGGGGGCGGCGATGGAATTCAGCAAAGCCCTGACCGTCACTTCCAGCGCGCTCCGCGCTCAGGCCGCCCGTTTGCGCCATGTCAGCGAGAACATTTCGAACGCCGACACGCCGGGATACCGGCGCAAGCTGGTCTCGTTTGAATCCGACGCCAACTCGCACGGTGTATCGCTGGGGCGGGTGCAGCTGGACACGAAGGAGCCCTCGCGAATTCACGATCCGTCGCATCCGCTCGCGGATGAAAGCGGGCATTATTACGGGTCCAATGTCGACCTGATGATCGAAATCGCGGACGCGCGGGAAGCGCAGCGCAGTTACGAAGCCAACCTGAAAATGTTCGACCAGGTCCGACAGATGTCGTCGAGCCTGTTCGACCTGCTGAGAAAGTAAGGAGATCCAGAATGGATATTCGCGGCATTGCAGCCATCCAGAATTACACCGCGGCCCGTCCAGCCACCGAACCGGCCGAAGGCCAGGGCGTCGGCCTGGGCGATACGCTGAAATCGGCGGCGGCCGATTTCGCCGAAACGCTCCGCCACAGTGAGCAGCTTGCGCAGTCCGCAATGACCGGCGATGCCGATCCTCATGCGCTGGTCCAGGCCCTGGCGCAGACCGAGCTGGCGGTGGAAACAGCCGTGACGGTGCGCAACAAGGTGGTCGAAGCCTACCAGGAGATCCTCAGGATGCCGGTCTGATCGCGTGACCGAGGCCGAGATCTTCGACGCGATGCGACAGGGACTGTGGGTCGCGGTGGTCATCTCGATCCCCATCTTGTCGGTGGCCCTGATCACCGGCCTAGTCATAGGCCTGCTGCAAGCGTTGACGTCGATCCAGGAAATGACCCTGACCTTCGTGCCTAAGCTGATGGCCATCGTGATCGTGTTCTGGGTGTCGATGAGCTTCATGACACAGACCCTGGTCTCGTTCTTTCAGGGCACGGTGATCCCGATGATCACAGGAGGATAGATATGGAAACCGCAACTTACGCCATCTTGTCCCGCCAATCCGGCCTGCTGCGCGAGATGCGGATCGTGGCCAACAACGTGGCCAATGCCGCCACGACCGGCTATCGCGAAGGGCAGCTGGTCTTTTCGGAGATGGTGCAGGACACCCGGCACGGCGCATCGGTCTCCATGGCGCGTGCGAGAATCCAGACCACCTCGACCGCGCAGGGCGCGCTGACCCAGACGGCGGGGCCCCTGGATATGGCAATCGAAGGCGACGGGTTCTTCATGGTGGAGACACCGGACGGGGAACGGCTGACCCGCGCGGGCAGCTTTGCCCTCTCGACCAATGGCGATCTCGTCACGCCAGCCGGGCACCTTGTGTTGGGCCCGGGCGGCGCGCCGCTCTTCCTGCCCCCGATGGCGGCAACGATCCATGTCGGCCCGGACGGGACACTGTCGGCCGACGGTCAACCAATGGGCCAGATCGGGGTTTTCCAGCCCACGAACCCCGCGGCCCTGGTCCGCGAGGACGGGGTACTGTTCCGCGCCGATGATGGAGCAGACCCGATTCTGACCCCCCGTGTCCTTCAGGGATTTCTCGAGGGATCGAACGTGAATGCCATCTCGCAAGTGGCGCGCATGGTCGAAATCCAGCGCGCCTATGAGTTGGGCCAGAGCTTTCTCGAGCGCGAAGACGACCGCGTGCGCAATACCATCAAGGCCCTGATCCGCTGAAGGGTAACCAAAGGAGTGATGACATGCAGGCTCTCAAAATCGCCGCCACGGGCATGAGCGCCCAGCAATTGCGGGTCGAGACCATCTCGAACAACCTCGCCAACATGAACACCACCGGCTACAACGCGCGGCGGGCCGAGTTTGCCGACCTGCATTATCAGCAAATTTCGCGCGCCGGAACCGTGCGCGCGGCGGACGGGTCGGTTCTGCCGACGGGCGTGCAACTCGGACTTGGCGTCCGTCCCGCCGCGATCACCGTTCACCTTGCTCAGGGCGCGTTTTCCGCCACCGGCAGCGACCTCGATGTCGCCATCGAGGGAAGCGGATACCTGGAGGTGACCCTGCCGTCCGGCCAGGCGGCATTCACCCGCGACGGCAGCCTGAAACGGTCGGCGGAGGGACTTGTCGTGACATCCGAGGGCTATCCCGTGGCCCCGGAAATCGTGATTCCGCCCGACGCCCGTTCGCTGTCGATCAATGCCGATGGTGAGGTATATGCCTATTTCGCGGAGAACGTAGAAGGTCAACTCCTGGGGCAGTTCACCCTCGCCGGCTTTGCAAACGCGAAGGGTCTCGAGGCGCTCGGAGGCAATCTCTTTGCCGAAACCGAGGCTTCTGGGCCGCCGATCCTGGGCAATCCTGGCGACGACGGGCTGGGCACTCTCCTGCAAGGCTACCTCGAGGACAGCTCGGTCGATGCGGTGCGCGAGGTCACCGAACTGATCGAGGCGCAGCGCGGCTACGAGATGAATGCAAAGGTCATCTCGGCGGTCGACCAGATGATGGGCGCAACGACACAGGTGCGGTGATGCGTGTTCTTGCCCTGATACTCTGGCTATGCGGAAGCGGTGCGGCACTTGCCGACGTGGTGGTCGCGGCCCGGCCGATCCGGGCCAAGGAAATCCTCAGCGCGGAGGACTTCGTGATCAAACCGGCGAACGTGCCCGGCGCTCTCGCTCGCCTCTCGGATGTTGTGGGCCAAGAGACCCGCGTCGCACTCTATCCCGGGCGCCCGGTGCGACCCTCGGATATCGGTCCGCCCGCGGTGATCGACCGGAATCAATTGGTCACCCTCCGTTTCGCTCGCGGGAACCTGATGATCCTGGCCGAGGGACGGGCCCTGGGCCGGGGTGCGGTCGGAGACCGGATCAGGGTGATGAACCTTGATTCGCGCACCACGCTGACAGGCACGATCCAGGAAACCGGAGTGGTAATCGTAAAATGACCGCATATCGAATTGGGCCTCCGATCGGCCTTGTTTTCACCATCGCCCTTCTTTCGGGCTGCGGGCTCGGGCATTTGGGCAAACCCCCTGAATTCAGTGAAAGTGCCGAAACCCCCGAGCATGTCGCCATGCTCTGGCCCGGCCTTCCGATGCATACGACCTCGGCCCGCCGCGTCGACGAGGCGTCGCTCTGGAGCGGAGAACAAATGTCTCTACTGGGAGATCGGCGCGCGATGCGGAAAGGCGACATCCTGACCGTCGTCGTCGAAATCGACGAAGAAGCGGAAATCTCCAATAACACGTCCAGGTCGCGCACCGGCTCGGAAAGCCTAGCGGTGCCCCAGCTTTTCGGCTTGCCCCAAAGGGTGGACGAACGCCTGCCCGAAGGCGCGTCGATGGCCGATGCCGTCGCAATCGACTCCGGGAGCCAGAGCAACGGGCGTGGCTCGGTGAACCGGCAGGAAAAACTGACCTTGCGTGTCGCCGCCACTGTGGTCGAGGTCCTGCCGAACGGCATCCTGGCCATCCGTGGCTCGCAGGAATTGCGGGTGAACTTCGAGATGCGCGAACTGTTCGTCTCCGGTTATGTGCGTCCCGGCGATATCTCGCGTCGCAACGAGATCACCGTGGACAAGATTGCATCGGCCCGCGTGTCCTACGGGGGCCGCGGGCAGATCTCGGACATGCAGCAACCGCGCTATGGGCAACAAGTTCTGGACAAGCTGCTTCCATTCTGAGGGTTACCGATGCTCGCCAAGGTCTTACCTTTCATCTTTTTGCTGGCCGGAACAGGTGCCGGCATCGGCGCGGCGTTGTTTCTGAACCCGGATAAACCCGTGGAGGCCGATAGCGCCTCGGTCGAGACCAACACGCATGAAAAGCCGGTCCCTTCGGATTACGCGGGGGATGCCGAATATGTGAAGTTGTCCAACCAGTTCGTCGTCCCGGTCCTGAAAGGAGAGACGGTCTCGGCGCTTGTCGTTCTGTCATTGAGCCTGGAAACCGTGCCGGGGACAACCGAGATCGTTTTCGCCCGCGAGCCGAAACTGCGCGACGGGTTCCTGCGGGTTCTTTTCGATCACGCCAATATGGGCGGTTTCGACGGTGCATTCACGAAAGCCGAGACACTGGAAATCCTGCGATCCGGCTTGCGTGACGTTGCCCGCGCGCAGTTGGGCGACAAGTTAATCGATGTGTTGATCGTGGACATCGCGCGCCAGGACACCTGAGCGAGCGATCCGCCTTGCGACCCGGAGTCGGGTGGCGCTATAGGGAAATCGTGAAGCTGGGTGTGTTTTGCCACTCGTGTCGCGCGCACATCTCACGATCTTTGCCGTCAACTGCCCATCAATCGCCGAACTCGCTCGGACTCCGCCTGTTTCTTAAAGCGATGTTGCGCGGCCTTCGACAACACACGGCAGCCTTCCAGGCGACCGAACGCGCGCGTTACGCGATCCATGACCGCCAAGCGCCTTGCCCGGGCATTCGCCAATTCGGAGAGAAGCTGACGGCGCCGCGCATCGGTCCAGGCCATCCAGGCCTGGTCGGCCCCAACCATATTCATCTTGTCGTCGCTCTTCTGCCGGGAGTGCGCATCCAGGGCGGACAACTCCGCCGAGATGCGCTGTTCGGCTTCGAGGAGCGGCTGAACCTCCTTGTACGTCTGCTGATATCGCAGGTCCGCCACCCGCTCCAACTGCATAAGCTCGGATGGGGTCATGGCATGCGTTCCTTCGCCTTGCGCCGAATATGCTCGGCGAACCGGATCGCGGCCGCCACGGCGCGATATTCGGTTTCGGGGATTTCTTCTCCGATCGAGACCGTCGCATAGAGCGATCGAGCGGTTGGGGGGTCCTCACGCACCGGGACACCGGCCTCTTCGGCGATCCTGCGAATGCGCAATGCGCCGCCGTCCACCCCTTTTGCGACGCAAATCGGCGCCGTTCCAGCGCCCCCGTCCCATTTCAGCGCCACCGCGTAGTGGACGGGGTTGACCACGACGACACTGGCCCCCCGGACCTCGGCTGCCATGTTCGACGCCGCAATTTCCTGTGCCTTGTAACGCCTTTGTTGCCGTAACTGTGGGTCGCCCTCGGAGTCCTTGGTCTCATCCTGAAGCTCTTTCCGGGTCATCCGGTTGCGGATCCTGTACTCGGTGAATTGCCACAAAAGGTCGACCACACCGATCACGGCCGAAACCAAGACGGCGATAAGCATGAATTCGACCCCCAGCCGACCGAGTGTAGCCGCCGCGAAACGCGGGTCGGCATGAAGCGTGACCTGGATCTCCGGGAACCTCATTCTCAGGAAAAGTGCGAGACACAAGGAATAGATCAGCAGCTTCGCGAAACTCTTGAGAAACTCCACGAGACCCCGCCGACCGAACTTGTTCTTCGCGTTGGCGACCAAGGATATTCGGGAAAGCTTGGGGTTGAGTTTCGAGGGCGCGAAGACAAAGCCACGTTGCGCTGCGATGGACAACAGCACCGCAACCGCCGGAAGCAGGAACCATATCGACAGGGGCCCGGACATCTGCAACATGAGCCCCAACACCGGCGTTTGAGCGGGCCCATCGAACAGCAGGCGGGAGAGCCCGTCTGATTGTTCAAGCAATACCGTTAAAACCGTGCCGAGTTCGACGACAGTGCCGGCACCGAACATGGCGAAAGCAAGGGTCAGCCCCGCATACCCGGCCGCAACCGAAATGTCCGACGACTTCGGCACGTCGCCCTTGCGGCGGGCTTCCTGCAACTTGTGTGGGGTCGCCTCGAATTGCTTCTCGGATTCGTCCGGCGCCTCCTCGCTCATGGCAAGCCTCCGGAACCCAGGAACCTGTGCAATGCTTCGGCCCAGACTGCCAGCATCAGCGGAGCGGTCACACAAAGCATGAGGATGCCCCCCAGCGTGATCGCAGGCGCGCCGACAAAAGCCACCATGAGTTGCGGCATGGCGCGATTGATCACGCCCAAGGTCAGATTGTAGAGGAGCGAGACGATGACGAAAGGAGCGGCCAGAAGGAAGCCGAGCGCGAAAACACGCGACACCCGCTCCACCCCCCAACCGGACAGCAACCTGGCATCGGGCCAGGCCGCCTGGGGAAACAGTTCATACGAGAGGAGTACGAATTCGATTGCCCGAATGTGCAAACCGAGGGTCACCGCCAGGGCCAATCCCCCGACAACCAGGGTCTGGCCGATTGCGGGCACCGGGTCGGCCACACCTCCCAACAATTGAGACAAGGACACCGTTTGCGCCGCAATCGTGCCGGCGATCTGCAAGCACATCACGAAGAGTCGAAGCATCACCCCCAGTGCGAGGCCGATCAACGTTTCGGTCAGGATCGCAGTCACCCAAGTTGTGGCGAGATCATCCATTCCGGTGAGAGAGGGTGCGACGGCGGCTGTCATTGCCACGCCCGCCACGATCTTGACGCGCGCTGGCACGCTTGTCTCACCGATGGCCGGCACCATCGCGGCAAAGGCGCCGATACGAAGAAACACAAGCGCATAAAGCCAGAACACGCTTGTGAGCTCATTCAAAGCTATGGTCCACGACGTGGTCACGCCGCCACCATGCCCACCATGGCCGGTCGGGCCTCAAGGCCGATTTCCTCGAAGGAGAGCACCGGGTTCTGCACGCCGCGAGTGCGTAGAACCGTCCGCAGGAACCGGCGACGGCGGGAGGTGGTCACGACGGCGGCAAACTGACCGGTCGTTCCGATCTCGTCCAGCGTGCGTGCCATGCTGTCGGCCAATCGGTTGAACAGGTCAGGAGGGAGCGCCACGTCCAGACCGCCTGTGCGCGAGTCGACCTGATAGCTCTCGAAACACTCTTCCCAATCGGGTGCGAGCTGCACCAGCGGAATCGACCCGTCCGGTCGCTTCAATTCGGCCACCAACTGGAATCCCAGCCTTTGGCGCACATGTTCGCAGATCGCTTCGGGCTGACTGGTGAGGACCCGCGCCTCGGCTATCGCTTCGAGAATGAGCGCCAGATTGCGGATCGAGATCTTCTCGTCGAGCAGGAGTCGCAGAACGGAATGCAGCACGTCGATCGGCACCTTGTCGGGGATCAGTTCATCCAGCAACTTGCGATTTGCCTCGGACCGGCCCGGATCGGAAAGCTGGGTCATCTCGGCCAGGAGCCGCCGCAGCGATTTTAGCGTCAACAAGCGGGAAAAATTGGACTTTATGATTTCGAGAAGATGGGTGGCCAGGATTTCGGGTGGGGTAACGGCGGTCGCGCCGTTCAGAACGGCCTGCTCACGATCCTTCTCCGAGATCCAGCGTGCCGGCGCGCCGTAAACCGGTTCAGTGACATCCGTCCCGGCGGGCAAGGCTGACGGATCGCTCGGCTTCAACGCGAGAACCATGTTCGGGTGCAGCGCACCGCGGGCCTGCTCGACTCCCTGAATTCGGATCACGTAGGTTCCGGGTTCAAGGTCCTGGCGATCGGTAAGGCGGATTTCGGGCAGGATCATGCCGAAAACCGAGGCGACATGGGTTCGCATGTTCGCGATCCGCGCATCCAATCCTGTGCCGGGGTCCAGGGCCATGTCGACCAGGTCGGCCGCGAATTCGACATGAACATCGTCGAGGTCGAGCACATCGCCCAGGGAGGGCGCCGAGGGTGGCTGCGCCTGGCTTACGGCATCGGCCTCCGTTGCGCTACGCTGTCGTTTTCGATGGATCATCCAGGCGGCGACGCCCAGCGCCAGACCACCGGCACAGAACGGCAGAAACGGAAGCCCGGGCACAAGCGCGAACAGCACCATGAGGACAGCCACAGTGGCGAGGGCAGCCGGGTGCTGGCTTAACTGTCCAAACAGGGCGAGATCGGTCGCTCCCCGTGTCCCTCCTCTGGCGAGGAGCAGAGCCGAGGCGATCGAAATGATGACGGCGGGAATCTGAGACACCAGCCCGTCCCCGACGGTCAGGATGGCGTAGGTTTCGAAGGCGGCGCCCAGCGGCATCTTGTGCACGATCAAGCCCATGACCAGCCCCATCACCAGGTTGAGCAAGGTGATCAGCAGGCCTGCAATCGCATCCCCTTTGACGAATTTGGACGCCCCATCCAGAGAGCCGAAGAACGTGGTTTCGCGTTGCTCGAGTTCGCGGCGTTCCTTGGCTTGTTGATGGTCGATGGCGCCTGCGGACATGTCGCTGTCAATGGCCAATTGCTTGCCCGGCATACCATCGAGCGCAAAGCGTGCACCAACCTCGGCCATGCGGGCCGCCCCCTTGGTGATCACCATGAAGTTCACGATCAGCAGGACACCGAACACGACGAGCCCCAGAAAGATGCTGCCGCCCATGACGAACTGTGCGAATCCCATGATGACATTCCCGGCTGCATCCGGGCCGGTATGGCCTTCGCCGATGATGAGTTTCGTGGACGAAACGTTCAGCGAGAGGCGGAGCATCAGGGAGGCGAGGAGAACCGTCGGAAAAGACGAGAAGTCTAGTGGCCTGTCGATGAACAGGGTGACGGTGAATATGAGAATTGCCAGCGCGAAGGAGCCCGCCAACCCGACATCGAGAACCCAGGCCGGCATCGGCAGGATCATCATGACAATGACCGCCATCAACGCCATTGCCAGCAGAATTGTCGGGGAAAATAGAAGACGAAAGTTCATCGTTACCTTCCCGTCAATCCGGCATAAGCAGAAAAGGTCGACTCATACCTCCGCCGAGCGGCACAAGCGATCCGCGCGTCAGAGTCGCGACGCCGCCGGTCAGGGGTTGCGCCGCGTGAAGGTCGATTCGAGGGTTTCGTGCAGTCGTGCGACCTACCGTTGACACAGACTGCTCAGGCGCCTGCACTTGGAGGATGCGATGTATCCGGTCAAACCTCGCGCTGTACCGTCTGGCCAATTCCGGGGTGCGTGAGTGGTAGGCACCTACCGCCTTCATCCAATCGCCGAACTCATCATGCAGAGCGCTCAGAAACCTCGCGGCGTAAAGCGCGTTCTTCTCGGGGTCGAACATCTCCTGTACTGAGGAGAAGGCCCCGCCGTGCCATTTGTGGTTTATCTGAAAACAACCCACGTCGAAGCTTCGTGCACCGCGTTTGATGTGCTCGAAAACATGGGAGAGCGCCGAGTCCGGATCGGGAAACCACGTGCCAACCCCTTCCATGTTCACAGTCCACGGCCATGGCTCATAACGGCCGTTTCGGGTTCGCCCGGTCTCTGTTCGCGTCAAGGCGTGCAGCACGCTCAAGGGAACACCGGTTTGGCGCGAGGCCGAAACCGCCGCGTCGTCGCAAAGATTGTAGGCCTCACGCGCCTGCCCCACAGTGCACTGAGAGGAACCGGCACCCACCATCACCAAGCAGAACACTGCCAGTTTTCGGAAAACTGCCTGACTCAGCCTAAAGCGACATTGGCTCATGCGGTTTGCGTCCAGTTCTTGGGGCAAGTACCCGACGAGGTTAGCGGACGGACGCTTTACATTGAGTTACCACGGTAGCGGATGGCGGCCCGAGCAATGCCCGAAAGTTGG
>DOIS01000138.1 GCA_003511785.1 Paracoccaceae bacterium | reverse complement strand
TTGCCCCCCGGTCCCTGCGGGACTCCCCCCAAAGTATATCTCGCAAGAGGAAGCCGGGGCCGGGTGAGGTCAGGCCGGCGCCGTGCCGCATGGCAGACGCAGCGCGGCGCGCAGGCCGGGGGCGTTGTCGGAAAGCACCAGATCGCCGCCATGCAGATGCGCCACTGCCTGGGCCAGCGCCAGGCCCAGCCCCGCGCCGCGGGCCGAGCGCGCGGGGTCGAGCGTGACGAACCGGGCCAGAACGGCCTCGCGCTGGTCCTCGGGGATGCCGGGGCCGGTGTCCGTGACGGCCAGCACGGTGTGCGCGTCGGTCTGCGACAGGGCCAGCGTGAGGGTGCCGCCTTCGGGCGTATAGCGCAGGGCGTTCTCGACCAGGTTCGAGACGGCCTGCGCGATCAGGGTCCGGTTTCCGGTGACCGGCGCCGCCGCGCCCGCCACCTCCAGCGTCACGCCCCGGTCGGCGGCGGCGGGGGCATAAAGCTCGGCCAGTTCCCGGGCCAGCGCGCCGAGGTCGAGCGGGGCGAAGTCTTCGCGCCCCACGCCCGTCTCGGCCCGTGCGATCTGGGTCAGGGCCGAGAACACGCGCAACAGGTGATCGGCCTCGGAGAGCGCGCGGGCGGCCAGCGCCTCGCGCGCGAGCGGGGCGAGATCGGGATCGGCCATCTGCTCGACCTGGCCGCGCAGGCGCGTCAGCGGGCTGCGCAGGTCATGGGCCAGGCTGTCGGTGGTGGTGCGCAGATGCGCTACCAGCTGGCCGATCCGGTCGAGCATGGCGTTGAGCGTCTCCGACAGGCGGTCGAGCTCGTCGCCGGTGCCGCGGATCGGCACGCGCTGGTCCAGATCGCCCGTCACGATGCGGTCGGCGGTGCGCGCGATCTCGGAGAGCCGCGAGAACACCACCCGCGACAAAAGCCAGCCGGTCGCCAGGCTGAGCGCCGCCGCGGCGATCAGCGCCAGTGCGCCGGCCTGCCACAGCGCCCGGTCATAGAGCGCGCGGCCGGCCGAATCGCGCCCCACCAGCAGCCGCTCGCCCCCGCGCAGTCGCACCGAGGCGGCCGAGAGAGTCACCGGGCGGTCGGCATCGGTGCGATAAAGCTCCAGCGTGACCCAGCCGCTGCCGGGCACCACCGTGGGCGGCCAGTCACGCAGGTTGCCGGCGATCTTGCGCCCCTGCGCGTCGGTCAGCAGATAGATCGCATCGCGCGCGTTCGCGTCCGCCATCCGCCGCTCGATCGCGCGGGCCAGCCCCAGCGTTCCCAACCGGCGATAGTCGTCGGCGAGACCCGCCAACTCGGCATTGACCACCTGGCGGGTCTCTGCCTCGACCACGCGCCAGGTGGCGACGTAGAACCCGCCCAGCACCAGAGCCGTGACGAGAAGCGCCGAGAGGCTCGTGGCCAGGGCCAGCCGGGTGCGGGCGCCCTGCCGGATCACGCCGCCCCCAGCCGATAGCCCGCGCCGCGCACGGTATGGATCAGCGGCGCCTCGCCGGGGCCATCGACCTTGCGACGCAGCTTGGAGATATGCACGTCGATCACGTTGGTCTGCGGATCGAAATGATAGTCCCACACGCCTTCCAGCAGCATGGTGCGGGTGACAACGCGGCCCTTGCGGCGCAGCAGGTATTCCAGCATCTGGAACTCGCGCGGCTGCAACGCGATCTCGCGGCCCGCGCGCGTGACCTTGCGCGACAAGAGGTCCATCTCGAGATCGCCGCAGGAGAGCGTCACCTCCTCGGCCTGGTCCTGGGGCCGGCGCAGCAGCGCCTCGGCCCGGGCGTGCAGCTCGTCGAAGGCGAAGGGTTTGACCAGGTAGTCGTCGGCGCCCGCGCGCAGGCCGCGCACACGCTCGTCCACCGCATCCAGCGCGGTGAGCAGGATCACCGGGGTCGAGAACCCGGCGGCGCGCAGCGATTTCAGCACCGACAGCCCGTCGAGATGCGGCAGCATCCGGTCCAGCACGATCAGGTCGAAGCCGCCATCGGTGGCGAGATACAGCCCGTCGCGCCCGTCCGGCGCGGTCTCGACGGTGAAGCCGGCTTCGGTCAGCCCCTTGGCGACCCAGGCGCGGGTTTCGGAGTCGTCCTCGACGATAAGGATGCGGCGGGCCATGCGCTCTCCGGTTGTTGCGGTCTGCGCGCGATATAGGCACGCGAAGCAGCCCCCGCAAACCTGCGGGGGCCGCAGCCGTCCGTGAGTGATGGGGAGAGACGGCACGAGGTGGCGGCCCTAGGCCCGGGCCGGGGCCGCCGGCCCGCGCGACGCGTCTCCCCAAACGCGCCGGCGGGCGTTCCCTGGGCTTTTAGCCCAGCTTCAGCGGCACGAAGATCTGGCTGCCGCGGCGGTTGACCAGGGCCAACGCCTTGTCGCCCGCGCCCTCCAGCGCCTGTTTCAGCGCCTCGGGGCTCGCGGTCTCGGTGCCGTCCAGCTTGACGATTACGTCACCGGCGCGCAGCCCGGCGCGGGCTGCGGCACTGTCGGGGCCGACAGAGGTGATGACCGTGCCCTGCACGTCGCCGTCAAGGCCCAGCTGCGCGCGCGCCGCGTCGGTCAGCGGCGAGACGGTGGCGCCCAGCTTGCGCGTGTCCTCGGGCGCGTCGCGGGTCTCGGCCTTGGCCAGTTGCGCCAGGGTGCCGATCTCGATCTCGACGGTCACTTTCTCGCCGTCGCGCAGCAGGTCCAGCTCGACCGTCTCGCCCGGCGTGGTGGCGCCCACCAGCTTGGGCAAGGCGCGGCTGTTGTCCACGTCCTTGCCGTCGAAACCGAGCACCACGTCGCCGACTTGCAGCGCGCCCTTGGCCGGGCTGTCCTCGACCACGTCGGAGATCAGGGCGCCCTTGTGATCCTCGAGCCCCATGGCCTCGGCCAGCTCCGGGGTCACGTCCTGGATCTGCACGCCCAGCCAGCCGCGCGAGATCTCGCCGTCGTCGCGCAGGTCGGCCACGACCTTATCGACGATGTCCGCGGCCACGGCGAAGCCTAGGCCGACCGAGCCGCCATTGGGCGAGTAGATGGCCGAGTTCACGCCCACGACATCGCCTTCCATGTTGAAGAGCGGCCCGCCCGAGTTGCCCCGGTTGATTGCCGCGTCGGTCTGGATGAAGTCGGCGTAGGGGCCGGCGTTGATGTCGCGGCCCTTGGCCGAGACGATGCCCTTGGTGACGGTGCCGCCCAGGCCGAAGGGGTTGCCCACGGCAAAGACCTCTTCGCCCACGCGCAGCTCGTCCGAGGAGCCCAGCTCGAGCTCGGGCAGCTCGATGCCGCCGGTCTCGATGCGCAGCACGGCCAGGTCGGTGGCGGGGTCAAGGCCCACGATCTGGGCGTCATACTCGCGGCCGTCGCCCAGGCGGATGGTGACGCTGTCGGCGCCCTCGACCACGTGGTTGTTGGTCACGATCCAGGCCTCGCCCTCCTCGCTGTCGAGGATGAAGCCCGAGCCCAGCCCGCTCTGCGGCTGCGGTGCGGGGCGCGGGGCGCCCCGGCGGAAGAACTCCTCGAGCGGCGAGGCGGGGCCGTGCGCGGGCGAGACCTGTGCGGCGACCCGGCTGAGCACGGTCACGACCGAGGGCGAGACGCGCTCGACCAGGTCGGCCAGTTCGTGGCCCTCATGGGCCTGCGCGGGCAGGGCGGTGATCGCCAGCGCCGCGGCGGTGCCGGTGCCCACGGCCAGGCGGCGGGCGGTGATGAATTGGGTGCGGAACATCGCTGTCTCCTGTCAGTCTTCGATGACAGGCAGATAGAGGGCGGGTCTGTCCCCCGCGTTTACGCGGGATTAAACATCGTTAATCCGCCGCCGGCGCGCTGGCCGCCCGCATTGCCGCCTGCGCGCAGAAGCACGAGGCCGCCACCGCCCCATCGGCGCGCGCCAGCGCCAGGTCGAGCCGCGGGCGCAGCCAGGCCAGCTCGCCCTCCGCCCCGCGCAGCTGAAGACAATCGTGCAAGCCCTTGAGCGCCCAGACATTATCCGGGTGCACCATGGCGCGCGGCAGGTCGCCGCCAAGACCCAGATCGGCGCGATAGACCGCCTCGGCCTCGTCCACGCGGCCCTGTTCGAAGAGAAGCGCGCCCAGCGCATGCCGCGTCGGCTGCATCCAGCCCCAGGGCTCGTCATAGGGCAGATTGTCGTCCAACTCGACCAAGCGGCGCAGATGCGCGAAGGCCGCGTCGAAGGCGCCCTTGCGGTAGAGGATCTCGCCGCGCAGCATCTCGCGCGCGATGGCCAGCAGGTCCACCACCCGGTTGTTGTGCATCAGCCGGGTCTCGGGCACCTGCGCGACGGCGGAGAGAAACAGCGTCTCCTCGGCCTCGGCCGCCGCCACGTCGCCGGTCGCCGCATGGGCGATGGCGCGCGCATAATGCACGGAGGCGGTCAGCGTGCGATAGAGGTCAGGGTCCTCGGGCACATCCAGCGCCTTGGCCTCCTCCCAACAGCCGAAGCGGACCAGGATATGCGGCTCCATCGCCATGAAGCTCTCGAAGTAATCGGCCATGGGCGGGCTCTCTATGCGCAACATCGCCTCGGGCGTGGTCTCCCACAGTCCGCGATTGGCGCGCAGCGCCGGCTCGATCTGGCCCAGGAACAGCGCGCCGTAGATGACGAAATGGTAATTGTGCTGGCGATAGCCGGTATAGAGGTTGAAGGCGCCCTCGCGGGCGAAATACTTCAGATCGGCCGCGACCGCGCGTTCGTTCCAATGCACCACGTCGTGATACTGCCCGCAGAGCACGTCGATATGCGTGGGCATGTGCACCAGGTGGCCCGCGTCGGGCACCAGGGTGCGCAGCACGTCGGCTTGTTGGAGCGCCTTTTCCGGGTGCGGCGACATCTCCATCAGGTGGACGTAGAGATGCAGCAACCCGGGGTGGCGCATGGCCTCGGGGTCGGTGGCAAAGGCGTACTCCAATGCCGCCTGCACCTCGAGGGTGGCGGCGCCCTCGGCCGGCTGGCCGGTGGAGAGATCCCACATCTGCCAGGGCGTGAGGTTCAACAGCGATTCGACGAAAACCGACCGCAGGTCGAGATGGCCGGGATGGGCGGCGCAGACCGCGCGCATCGCATCGGCGAAATCGCGGTCCCAGGCGGCCATGTCCGCGACCGGCGTGGCCTGCGGATAACGCGCGGACAGGGCGCGGATCAGCGCGGCCTCTTCGGGCGTGACGCGATGGGCCAGCGCCAGCGCCTTTTGCGTGGCGGCATGGGTGGTGGCCAGCGCCTCGGCGCGCGATGCCGCGTCGAAGATCTCCCACGGCATGTTGTAATTCGGCCCCGTGGCATAGGCCACGTCCCACTGCGCCATGGCGCAATCCGGGTCATGCTCCAGCGCGCGGGCAAAACAGGCCACCGCCTCCTGGTGGTTGAAGCCGTAGGTCCAGACCAGCCCCCGGTCGAACCAGAGCTGCGCCTCGCGCGAGGTGGTGGTGACGGGGCAGTGATGATCGCCCAGGTCGTAATAGTCGTTCATCTGGCCCCCTTCGCGCCGGTCCGCGTTTTCTTTCGAAAGAAAACGGGCCGGAATTTTTGAAGATCGGAAG
>DOIS01000342.1 GCA_003511785.1 Paracoccaceae bacterium | reverse complement strand
TGATCTGTGAGGCAGGCGGGATGGTCAGGATCGGGGCAGGGACGGGCACGGGGGCTGCGGCTCCTGGCGACCAGCGACCTGCATATGAACCTGACCGGGTTCGACTATGCCGCCGACCGCAACGCCCCGTCCGGCGGATTGGCCCGGTTGGCGCCGCTGATCGCCCGGCGGCGAGCCGAGGCACGGGACGCCGGGGCAGCGGTTCTGCTGCTGGACAATGGCGACGGGTTGCAGGGCGGGTTGATGGACGAGGCCGCGCTGGCGCGGGAGGGCGCGCATCTGCTGATGCGTGCCTTCGCGCGGCTCGGTTATGATGCAATCGGTCTGGGCAACCACGATTTCGATTTCGGGCTGGAGACACTGCTGCGGGTGGTGCGGGATGCGCCCTGTCCGGTGATCTGCACCAACCTGCGCTGGCTGGACCGGCCCGCGCCGGAGGCGATCCGGCCCTGGGCGGTGCTGGACCGGGGCGGCTGGCGGATCGGCCTGCTGTCCTTTCTGCCGCCGCAGACCGCGATCTGGAACGCGGCGCATCTCGCGGGGCGGGCTTCGGTCGAGGATATCGAGACCGCCGCCCGCGCCGCGCTGCCCGCGCTGCGGCAGGGGGGGGTCGACAGGGTTGTCGTGCTGGCCCATTCCGGGCTGGGCCGCACCGTGGCAGAGCCCGGCGCCGAGAACGCCGCGCTGGCACTGGCGGCAGTGCCGGGGGTGGACGCGGTGATCGCCGGGCACAGCCACGCCGCCGAGGCGCGGGCCGATCCTGGTGTCGCGCCGCTGGTCCTGCCCGGCGCCCATGGCAGCGCGCTCGGCCGGATCGACCTCGACGAGGCCGGTGGCCGCGCCACGCTCGACCGGCCATCGCCCGAAGCGCGGCCCGACCCCGGTCTGATCCAGGACCTGGCCCCCGACCATGCCGCCACGCGGGCCTTCTGGGACCGCCCGGCGGGCCACAGCACCGTGCCGCTGCACAGCTATCTGTCGTTCTGCGCGCCGGATCGCGGACTGGCGCTGGTGGCCTGTGCCCAGGCGGCAGCGCTGCGGCCGCATCTCGTCGGCACCCCGGCCGAGGGGTTGGCGGTGCTCTCCGCGACCGCGCCGGGGCGGTTCGGCGCGCGGGCCGGGCCGCTGGCCTATACCGACATTCCCGCAGGCCCCTTGCGGCTGCGCCATCTGGCCGATCTCTACGCCTTTCCCAACGCGTTGAGCGCGTTGATCGTAACCGGCGCGCAGCTGCGCGACTGGCTGGAGAAATCTGCGGCGCTGTTCGCGCAGGTCCCGCCGGGCGCGCGCGCCGCGCCGCTCTTGAACCCGGAGGTCCCGGGGCATGATTTCGACGT
The DNA here is from genome assembly GCA_003511785.1 of Paracoccaceae bacterium. Lineage (GTDB taxonomy): Bacteria > Pseudomonadota > Alphaproteobacteria > Rhodobacterales > Rhodobacteraceae > UBA7951. The sequence goes on along the minus strand of DOIS01000342.1, from coordinate 5,296 downwards.
TCTGCACGGGCTCAGCTATCGGATCGACCTGTCGTCGCCGCCGCGCTTCGCGCCGGAGGGCAGCGCCATTGGCGGGCCGGGGCGCATCCGCGACCTGCGGCTGGACGGAGCGCCGCTCGACCCCGGCCGGCGCGTGGTCGTGGCGGTCAACAGCTATCGCGCCAGCGGCGGCGGCAACTTCCCGCACCTTTCGGACGCGCCCCGACTGGCCCTGCCCGAGATCCGCCTGCGCGACGCGCTGCGCGCCTATCTGACCGGCGATCTGCCCCGCGACCCGCTGGAAAAGGCGCCACCGCCCTGGGATTTCGCGCCGCTGGCGGCCTGCGTCGTCATGCCCACGGGTCCCGGCGCGCGCGCGCATCTGGCGGGGCTAGGCGCCCGGTTGCGGCAGGTCGAGGGGCCGGATGCCGAGGGGTTCCTGCATCTCCACCTCTCCCTCTAGGTTCCGCCGGGCGGGATTGCATTGCCGGGCGGGTGGGCCTATATGCGCCCTTGAGAGGCTGGCGCGGGCAAGCGCTTCGCCAACCCGGTCAGGTCCGGAAGGAAGCAGCCGCAACGAATCCCGCTTGGGTCGCTGTCCAGCCTCTCACCTTTCCCCGTTTTTCGGCTCCACCCCCGCCTCGCGCCACATTTCTGCCCGCGCTCTGCCATGATTTCGCCATGATTGTGGCGGAATAAAGGCGCAAACCGGCGGGCCGTGCCCCGCGGGACGTGAGGCAGCTCCTTCATCCGACAAGCGCGCTCTGCGGCGCGGCGCCACCGATTCGGGCAGGGCAAAGGCATCCTGACCGGAGATTTTACGCCATGTCGGACCGACCGGAGACAACAGACGAGGCGCAGCACGCCGACCCCACGCTGGACATCGTCCGCCGTGTCATGGCCGAGGCCGAGCACATGCCCGGCCCCGAGAGAGAACCCGCCCCTGACCCCGAACCGCCTGCGCCCTCGCGGCGCCGAGGGCTGGACGGGCTCACGCGGCGCCGCGCCGATGGGCGGCGGGTGCCGCGCTGGGGTCTTATCGGGCTGGCCATGGTCGCGACGGGCGCCTGGCTGGCCCCCTGGGCGGCCTTGGCCCTGGCGATCCTGGTGGTCTGCCTGCCGGTCATCGCCTGGCTGACGCTGGGTCCCGACCGCATCGCCGAGATGGCCGTGGGCGCCCATGATCGGCTGGCCCGGCGCAATCCCGCCAAGGCGGCCGGGCTGCGGCGGCGGTGGCGCCGGCTGCGCGACCGACTGGCCCGGATCGCCGCGCGGCTGCCAGGCGGGCTGGGCGATGCGCTGGTCCCCGAGCCGATTCCCAACGAGCTGCGCCAGCGCCTCGAGGCCGACCCGTTCGGCCGCCTGGAGGGCGAGCGCGGCCCGGGTTGAGTTGACCCACGCCTAAGTCGCGCGCCTCCGCTGTGCGCGGCGTCAGAACCGCCCGCTATCGGCCGGATAGACCCCGAGGAACTCGATATTGGCGGTGAAATACTGCAATTCCTCCAGCGCCAGCCGCACGTTGGGATCATCCGGGTGGCCCTCGATGTCGGCATAGAACTGTGTCGCGGTGAACGAGCCGTCCACCATGTAGCTTTCCAGCTTGGTCATGTTCACGCCATTGGTGGCAAAGCCCCCCATCGCCTTGTAGAGAGCCGCCGGGATGTTGCGCACCTGGAACACGAAGGTGGTGATCATGCCGTGCTCGCCGCGCCGGGTCCGGTCGGCCTCGCGCGACATCAGCAGAAAGCGCGTGGTGTTGTGGGCGTGGTCTTCGATGTGCCGGGCCAGGATATGCAGCCCATGGATCTTGGCCGCCAGGTCCGAGGCGAGAACACCCACGGTCCGGTTGCCGGCCCGCGCCACCTCGGCCGCGGCCCCGGCGCTGTCGGCGGCGGCCTCGCCCCGGATGCCGTAGCGGCGCAGGAAATCCTCGGCCTGGGGCAGCAGCACCAGATGCGCGCGCACCTTCTCGATCTCGTCGATCTCGACGCCGGGCAGGGCCATCAGGCTGATATGCACCCGCACGAAGGCCTCGTCCACGATATGCAGCCCGCTTTCCGGCAGCAGCCGGTGGATGTCTGCGACCCGGCCATAGGTCGAGTTCTCCACTGGCAGCATCGCCAGTTCGGCCCGGCCTTGCTGCACCGCCTTGATCGCGTCCTCGAAGGAGCGGCAGGGCAGCGGCTCCATGTCCGGGCGCGCCCGCATGCAGGCTTCGTGGCTGTAGGCGCCAGGCTCTCCCTGAAAGGCGATGCGTCGGGTCATGGGGATTTCCGTCAATTCTGGCCGGTCAAGGACCGCCGGGTTGGGCGTTTGGTCGCAGCGTCTTTATCTTGCCTCGGGGCCGGGGAAGCAATACACAGCCGCGAAACCGGATCAAATGGACGCGCGATCAATGTTCGACACGATGACGGTGACCAAGACCGCGGCCGCGCTGTGCGGGGCATTGCTGGTCCTCCTGCTGGGCCAGTGGGTGGCCGACGAGCTTTACAAGACCGAGGTTTACGGCGAAGCGTCCTATGTGATCGACACCGGCGATGATGAGGCCGAGGAAGAGGTTGTCGAGGTCAACTTGCAGAACTGATGGCCGCAGCGGACCCCGGCAAGGGTGAGCGGGTCTATCGCAAGTGCGCGGCGTGCCACAAGCTGGAAGAGGACGCCAACAGCACCGGCCCCTACCTCTATAACGTGGTGGGTCGTGACGTGGCGGCGGCCCAGGGCTTCGGTTATTCCGGCGCGATGACCGCGCATGGCGGGGTGTGGGATGCCGAGCACCTCAACGAGTTCCTGATCAAGCCCAGCGGCCTGATCCCGGGCACCTCGATGAGCTTTGCGGGCCTAAAGGATGTCGAGGACCGGGTGAACCTGATCGCCTATCTCAACACGCAGGGCGACAGCCCGGTGGATTTCTCCGCCGTGACCGAGCCGTGACCGAGACGCCCGCGGCCATCGACGAGGCGGCCACCGAAACCGAGACCGCCACGACCGAAGCCGCCGAGGTCGAGACCGCCGTGCCCACCGGGGACGCCGCCGACGAAACCGCAGGTGCGGAGGCCCCGGCATCCGAACCCGTCGGGGATACCGCCGCCGAGGAGATGGCAACCGAGGAAGTCGTGATCGAGGAGGCCCCCGCGGTCGAGGGCGCCGACACCGCCGAGGCACCCGCCGAGGAAAGCGCGACCGAGGAAATCGCCGCCGAGACGCAGGCCGTCGCCGTGCTGTCCGGCGATCCCGAGGCCGGTGCCCGGGTGTTCCGCAAGTGCCAAGCCTGCCACAGGATGGAAGACGGTCGGAACGGCGTCGGGCCGCACCTGTTCGACATCGTCGGTCGTCCGATCGGTGGCATCGAAGGCTTCCGCTACTCCAACACGCTGGCCGAGATGGGGGGCGCATGGACGCCCGAGGAACTCGCCGCCTTCCTCGAGAAGCCGCGTGATTATGCGCCGGGCACCAAGATGGCCTTCGCCGGGCTGCGCGACGCGCAGGACATCGACGATGTGATCGCCTACATGGCCACCTATGCCGAGTAAACCACAGCCCGACCGGATTGAAAGCCGCTGCCCCGTGCAGCGGCTTTTTTCGTGGGGCGGGTGATATTTGCGTAACTCATGTTAAGTTCCGGTCACCCGGTGTTCACGGAATCTAAACTTGAACAACGGCGCGGCCCGCCTTTAGCTTGCGGGAACGAGAACCGGGCCCATATCGGTCTGGCATACGGAGGAAGAGACAGATGCATCATTCGCGCATTTCCGCGCGCGCCGTCTCGCGCGTTTTTGGCCCGGTGGCCCGTTGTGCCGCCCAACTGGGCCTCGTGGCCGCGCTGGCTCTGGCCGGTCCCGCCGCCGTGGCCCAGGACGACCCGGAGATGATCCGCAGCCATGGCTATTCGTACTTCGGTGACCTCAAATACGGCCCCGATTTCGAACATTTCGATTTCGTGAACCCGGATGCGCCCAAGGGCGGCGAGATCGCCATCTCGGCACTGGGCACCTTCGATTCGATGAACCCCTATTCGCGCAAGGGCCGGCGCGGGCAGCTTTCCTGGATCATGTATGAAAGCCTCTTGGGCGACGGCTCGGCCGATACCTATGGCGAGGGCTATGGCCTTCTGGCCGAGAGCCTGGAATATCCCGCCGACAAGTCCTGGGTGATCTTCCACATGCGCGAGGAAGCGCGCTTCTCCGACGGCACGCCGGTCACGGCGCATGACGTGCTGTTCTCGCACAACCTGCTGCTCGAGCAGGGGCTGCCCTCCTATGCAGTGGCGGTCAAGAAACGCATTCCCAAGGCCGAGGTGATCGACGATCACACGATCAAGTTCTACTTCGCCGACGGCATCTCGCGCCGCAGCCTGATCGACCAGGTGGGCGGCGTGCCGGTCTGGTCGAAAAAGTGGTTCGAGGAGACCGGCGCCCGGCTGGATGAAAGCCGGATCGAGACGCCACCCGGCTCGGGCCCCTACATGGTCGAAAGCGTCGACATCAACCGACGCATCGTCTATCGCCGCAACCGGGACTACTGGGGTGCCGACCTGCCGATCAACCAGGGCCGGCACAATTTCGACACCATCCGGGTCGAGTATTTCGGCGATGACGCGGCCGCCTTCGAGGCCTTCAAGGCAGGCGAATACACCGTTCGAGTCGAGGCGGATTCCAAGACATGGGCCACCTTGTACAACTTCCCGAAAGTCTCACAGGGCCATGTCATCAAGACCGAGTTGCCCGACGGCACGCCGCCCACGCCAACGGGCTTCGTGTTCAACCTCGGCCGCGAGGTGATGCAGGACAAGCGCGTGCGCGAGGCGCTGGCGCTGGCCTTCAACTTCGAGTGGACCAACGAGTCGCTGCAATACGGGCTGTTCAAACAGCGCGCTTCCTTCACTCAGGACACGCCGCTGATGGCTCAGGGCTTGCCCGAGGGCGAGGAGCTGGATTTCCTCCAATCGCTGGGCGACGTGGTCCCCGACGAGTTGCTGACCCAGCCCGTGCGCGTGCCGCACACCTCCAGCCCCGACCGCCTCACCGACCGGCGCAACCTGCGTCAGGCCATGCGGCTCCTGGACGAGGCCGGTTGGCCCGTGGGCGATGATGGCATGCGCCGCAATGCGGACGGAGACCCGCTGCGCATCAGGTTCCTGTTCAACACCGCCGCCGAGGGCACGCTGGGTGCGGTGGTGGAAAGCTACATGTCGAACCTGACCCGCATGGGCATCGACGCGGTGCTGGAGAAGGTGGACCCCTCGCAATACACCCTGCGCGAGCGCGACCGCGACTATGACATGGTGTTCGACCAGTACGCCGCCTTCCTGGGCGTGGGC
>DOIS01000336.1 GCA_003511785.1 Paracoccaceae bacterium | reverse complement strand
CCAGCGTGATCTGCCCGCCCAGGCCCCGCACCCGCAGCGCCCGCGGCAGGGCTCGGGCCATGGCCAGGTTCGCCTTCAGCCCCGCCGCCGGAGAGCTGTCCGCGCCGGTGTTCACATCGACCGCCACCAGCGCGCGGGTGGGCTCGACATGCATACTCGCGCCGCCCGGCAGGGGCACATGGGGCGCGCGCGCCGCAGCGATCGCCTCAATCACGCCGTGCCGGGCAAAACCACCTGGCTCGGTCACCACCTCGGCGGGCGCGGTCCATTCGCGGCAGGCCAGCGCGTGCGGGCCGTCGCCGTCCAGCAGCCGCTCGGGCGCGCCCATGGCATCGCCCATCACCTGTGCCGCGACCCCGGCCATGGCGGCGATGTCCTCGGCAATCTCGCCCGGGTCCGCCCCCTCGCAACTCGACCGCAGGATCAGCCCGTGATCCGCCCCGTCCATCACCTCGTGCGCGATTTCCAGCAGCACGTCGCGCAGATCGTCGTCACGGATGCGGCGCGAGATGTTGAGCCCCGGCGCCTCGGGCGTGACGATGGCATAGCGGCTCTTGAACAGCAGTTTCGCGGTCACCGGCAGCGCCTTGCCCGGCTCGGCATAGCCCGTGACCTGCACCAGAAGCGTGTCGCCCGGCGCCAACCCCTTGACCTGGCGCAGGAAGGCCGGGCCGTCGGGCGTGCTCAGGAACATGCCGCCCTGCCCCTTCACGGGGCGGTCGGCGCGGGCGCGGTAGATGGTGCCCGGAGGCGGGGCGTGGCCTGCGAGGAACAGATCGTCCAGCGCGCCGTCAACCATCAGCGCCGCGGCCTCGCGGCCCTCCAGGTGATCGAGAATGACGGTGCGGCCCTTCATGGCGCGGCCCTCCACGGATGCAGCCCCACCGCCTGTAACAGTGCGGCGGTCTCGGCCAGGGGCAGGCCCACGATGCCGGTGAACGAGCCCGAGATCCACGGGATCAGCGCGCCGGCTGGACCTTGTATGCCATAGCCGCCGGCCTTGCCCTGCCAGTCGCCGGTCGCGAGATAACCCTCGAGTTCGACCTCGGAGAGCCGTTTCATCTTCACCAGGCTGACCACGTCGCGCTCCCACAGCCGCTCACCCAGCCGCAGGGCGACGGCGGTGACGACGCGGTGACGTCGGCCCGACAAGGCGCGCAGGAACCCTGCCGCCTCGTCGCGGCTCGCGGGTTTGCCCAGGATGCGGCGGCCCATCGCCACCGTGGTGTCGGCGCAGAGCACCACGTCCTCCGGGCCGGCCTCGACCGCCGCCGCCTTCTCGCGCGCGATGCGCTGGCAATAGGGGCGCGGCAGCTCGCCCCTGGCGGGGGTCTCGTCGATCTCGGGGGGACAGACGGCGTCGGGGGTCAGACCCAGCTGGGCCAGAAGCTCCAGCCGCCGGGGGCTGCCCGAACCGAGGATCAGCCGGGGGGAGGTGGGGGGCTTGGTCATGGTTGCACCCAGAACAGCTACCGGGTGCGGCCGCATTCTGCCTTTGGCAAAACGCTTACCCGCACTGGGTCAAGCGAAGCTTGACCCTACTTGAATCTGTAATTGATCCGGCCCTTGGTCAGATCGTAGGGGGTCATCTCAACCTGGACCCGGTCGCCGGCCAGAACGCGGATGCGGTTCTTGCGCATCTTGCCCGCCGTGTGCGCGATGATCTCATGGCCGTTTTCCAGCTCGACCCTGAATGTCGCGTTCGGCAGGAGTTCCTTCACGACACCGGGAAATTCGAGCATTTCTTCCTTGGCCATGGTCTCTCCTTGTCACACGCCCCGCGCAGATGCGGGACGGATGCCGTATGGTCCCATTTGGCCTTTTTATCAAGGTCTATTTGCGGCCAAGACGCTGAATTGTGACCGATTCGACGCGCGGCGTCTGCTCGTCCCAATGGCTGCGGTTGAGCACCACGCCATCCGCGCGCACATGGGCAATGGCGTCAAGGTCCACCTCGGCATAGGTCCAGCCGGGTTCGTCCATCACCCCCTCGGCGATCACCCCGGTGGCCGGAAAGCCGGTATCGGGCGGGCCGAAGATGCCGCCGCGCCCGGTGTCGATCTCGACCGCCTCGTTCCAGTCGGCCGGCCCCACCAGCGAGGACATCACCGTGACGCACTGGTTTTCCAGCGCCCGCGCCATGGCGCCGATGCGCACGCGGGAGAAGCCCGAGAGCGCCTCGGTGCAGGAGGGCACCAGGATCAGGTCGGCTTCGCGCAGGACGCGGCCGAACAGGGGAAACTCGCTGTCATAGCAGATCAACACGCCGATCTTGCCCAGCGCGGTCTCGAACAGCTTGAGCGGGCCGCCCGAGGCAACGTTCCAGTCCTCGCGCTCGAACCGGGTCATGATCTGCTTGTCCTGATGGCCCATCTCGCCCGAGGGCGCGAAGAAATGCGCGCGGTTGACCGGACGCGGGCCCTCCGCCGCCACCGGCCCCGAAGCACCCAGGATATGCACCCCGTGCGCCTGCGCGAGCCGCGCATGCAGCGCATTGGCATCCTCCATCCGCTCGGATACGGCGAAGAGCGAGCGCTCCAGGTCGCCCGCCACCTCGCGCCCCGCGAGCGTGGCCAGCTCCATGGCGCCGTATTCGGGAAAGACCAGCAGATCGGCCCCCTGCCCCGCGGCCTGCGCGACCCAGCCCGAGAGCTTGTCCTCGTACTGCCCCCAGCTGTCGAACCAGTCGAGCGGATAGGCGGCGGTGGCGATCTTCATCATGGAGCCCTTTCGAATCCGGTGTGCCGACGGGAGCCCGGACTTTCCTCGAAAGTCTGGCGCAAATCCTCGTCGAGGATTTGCGCCCCGGTTTACAGCCGCCGCCCCCAGAATTGCAAAGGCTTGGCGGTCTCCGCCGCCCGGTCCACGTCGGTCCAGCCGAATTCCGCCACCACGCCGGGCAGCGGCGCATAGCCCCGCCCGCGCCAGAAGGCGTCGAGCGGGCGGCAACCGGCGGGGCGCAGCGGATGGTCCCCGGGCCGGACCACCGCGCAGAAGGCGCAATACCTAAACCCCAGGGCGCGCGCATGCTCTTCGCGCAGATCGAAGAAGCGGTGCCCGATCCCCTGTCCGCGATAGGTCGGCAGGAGCACCGATTCGGCGCAGTAGAACACCTCCTCCAGCGCGCGATCCGTCCCGGCGAAGGCCTTGGCGAAATCCTCGGCATGATCGCTCAGCGGCGTGCCGGTGGCCGCGCCCACCAGCCGCCCGCCATCGAAGGCGCCGACCAGGATCGCGCGGGGGCTGTCGCGGTACGTTTGCAAATAGGCGCGCTCGTAGGCCGCGTCCCCGTCATAACGATAGGGCCAGTCCCGGAACACTCGAATGCGCAGCGCCGCCACCGCATCCAGCGCGGCCTCGAGCGCCGCACCGGTGAGCGCCCGAACCTCGGTCACGAGACCTGCCGCGTCCAGTCGGCCAGGTTGTAATAGGTGGTCACGCGGGCGATCTTCCCGTCCCGCAGCTCGAAGAATGACCCGGCGGGCAGGCGATATCTCTGCCCGCGCGCCTCGGGAAGCCCGGCATCGGTCTCCAGGTAGGTGCCGCCCACGATGTATTCCGCCGCCGCCCGGCGCCCGTCCGGGGTCTCGAAGATCACCATGTCGGTCAGCCGCTCGTCATAGCAGCGCGCCATATGGGCGCAGAAGGCGGCGGAGACGTCCTTGCCGCGGCGCACCTGCCCCTCGTTGACGTGATGGGCCACGTCGTCCGAGAGGCAGTCCAGCATCCGCGGAACGTCGCCCGCGTTGAAAGCGTCGAAATAGCGTTTGACAGTCTCGCTCATGGCCCCTCCTGCGGTGGTCCCCAGCGGTCGATCAACCGCGCGACGATCTGGTCGCGCGCCTGGCGGTAGGAGACCAGCTTGGCCTCGCGGCTTTCGCCCAGCCCGGCGGGGTCGATGATCGGCCAGTACTCCACGTCGAGATGATAGAACCGCGTCAACTCCAGCGCCCGGCGCTGGCTCGCGGGCGTCAGCGCCACCACCAGGTCGAACGAGCCCAGGTCGTCGCCCCATTTCTCCATCTCGTCGAACGAGCGCGACCGATGGCGCTCCAGTTCGACGCCGATCTCGCGGCAGACGGCCACGGCAAAGCCATCCACCTCCATGTCGCTGCGCACCCCGGCCGATTGCACATAGGTGCCCGCGCCATAGAATTTCTTCATGATCCCCTCGGCCATGGGCGAGCGGATGGCGTTGTGATCGCAGCAGAACAGAACCGATTGTGGCAGCGGGGCGCCCACCTCAGCCCCCGAAATGCAGCACGCATATCAGCGTGAAGAGCCGGCGCGCGGTGTCGGTATCTACCTCGGCCTTGCCCTCCAGCCGTTCCTGCAAGATGCGCGAGCCCTCGTTGTGGATGCCGCGCCGGGCCATGTCGATGGTCTCGATCTGGCTGGGCGGCAGGGTCTTGACCGCGTCGAAATAGCTCTCGCAGATCTGGTAGTAATCCTTGACCACCTGCCGGAACGGGGTCAGCGACAGATGGAACTCGGCCGCCTTCTCGCCGCCCTCGGTCTCGATGTCGAAGACCAGCCGCTTGTCGCGGATCGACAGGTTGACGCGATAGGGGCCCGGCGGCACCTCGCGCCCCTCGCGCGCAGGCAGGGCGAAACTGTTCTCTTCCAGCAGGTCGAACATGGCGACCTTGCGCTCCTGCTCGATCTCGGGCGTGGGCGGGGGCAGGCCCGCGTCATCCAGGACGATGTCGACGATATGGGACATGGGTGGCGGTTACCTGTTCAGACTGTCCAGACGGGCGCGCACGGACAGCCCGTGCGCCTCCAGGCTTTCCGACCGCGCCAGCCGTTCCGCCGCAGGTCCGATAGCACGCAAGCCCTCCGGTGTCATCTGCGCCATGGTGGTGCGCTTGAGGAAATCCAGCACGCTCAACCCGGAGGAGAACCGCGCCGAGCGCGCCGTGGGCAGCACGTGGTTCGGCCCGCCCACGTAATCGCCGATCGCCTCGGGTGTGAAGGCGCCGAGGAAGATCGCCCCGGCATGGGTGCATCTGTCGGCCAGCGCCTGCGCGTCGGCCACGCAGAGCTCCAGGTGCTCCGGCGCGATCCGGTTCGACAGCGCCGCCGCCTCGTCCAGGTCGCGCACGGTGATCACCGCGCCGTTGTCGCGCCAGGATGCCCCGGCGATGGCGCGCCGCTCCAGCGTCTCCAGCCGCGCCTCGACTGCGCGGGCCACGGCCCGGCCGAAGCCCTCGTCATCGGTGATCAGGATCGACTGCGCGCTCTCGTCATGCTCGGCCTGGGACAGCAGGTCGAGCGCGATCCAGTCCGGGTCGTTGTCGCGGTCCGCGATCACCAGGATCTCCGAGGGGCCCGCGATCATGTCGATGCCCACGCGCCCGAAGACGCGCCGCTTGGCGGCGGCCACATAGGCGTTGCCCGGCCCGGTGATCTTGTCCACCGGGGCGATGGTCTGCGTGCCATAGGCCAGCGCGGCGATGGCCTGGGCACCGCCCACGCGATAGATCTCGTCCACCCCCGCCAGCCGCGCCGCAAGCAGCACCAGCGGGTTGACCACGCCCCCGGGCGTGGGCACGGCAATCACCAGCCGGCCGACGCCGGCCACCTTGGCGGGAACCGCGTTCATCAGTACCGACGACGGATAGGAGGCCAGCCCGCCCGGCACGTAGAGCCCCGCCGCCGAGACCGGCGACCAGCGCCAGCCGAGCGTGGCGCCCTCGGGGTCGGTCCAGCTCTCGTCCCGGGGCATCTGGCGCGCGTGATAGGCGCGGATGCGCTCGGCCGCCAGCTCCAGCGCGGCGCGGTCCTCGGCCGAGACCTCGGCCACGGCGGCGTCCACCTCCTCGCGCGACACCGCCAGGGTCTCGGGCGTCAGGTCCAGCCGATCGAACCGCCGGGTCAACTCGACCAGCGCCGCGTCGCCGCGCGCGCGCACATCGGCAATGATCGCGGCCACCGCCTCGTCCACATCCGCGCTCTCCTCGCGCTTGGCGCCCAACAGCGCCTGGAACCGCGCCTCGAACTCCGCCTCTCGGCTCTCCAGAAAAACCGGCATCCGCCACTCCGTTTGCTGCCCCGGTTGTCCTAGCCGGGCCGCGGGACAGGAACAAGCCGCACGCCCTGCTTCTTTCTGGTTCGCATATACCCGATCCCCCGGCCCGCCGCCCGCACGCCGCCTGTCCGCCGGGCCGGACGCCCGCACCGGGCCAATTTTCTTGCCAAGAAAATTGCCAAAAGTTTTCGAAAACTTTTGTCCGCGCCGGTCAGCCGCGGTGCTGCGGGGCGCGGCCCGAGGGCGCGGCATAGGGGCGGGTCACGTCCCGAAGCGTCGCCTCCAGCGCCTCGACCTCCAGCCGGAAGGCCCCGTCGCCGGCCAGCGTCAGCAACACCTGCCCGCCCGGCGCCTCCGTCCCGGGCTGGAACCCCACCGCCAGCAGCGACAGGATCAGCTCGGGCGCGTCGCGGGTCACGCCCTGCGCCGCCACGCCCAGCACGTTATCGAAGGCCAGCACCGACTGCACGCGCTCCGGCCCGTGCCGCGTGCGTCCCTCATCCTCCCAGCGGAAGCGGTTGAGCAGCAGCGCGAAGCGCCGCTCCGCCGGGCGCCAGGCGATTTCCGTCACCGGCACCACCGCGTCCTGGGCCAGCGCCGAGATCACCTCGAGATCCCCGGGCTCCAACGCGCCCAGGTTCAGCGGCGCCTCGCGCCCCTCCTCGAACCGTGCATCACCCGTCATCACCGCCCCTTGATCCGTTCGATCCGCGCGCCGACGCCCTGAAGCTTGCGCTCGACATGCTCATAGCCGCGATCCAGGTGATAGACCCGGCTCACCACGGTCTCGCCCTCGGCCGCGAGCCCCGCCAGGATCAGCGAGACGCTGGCGCGCAGGTCGGTGGCCATCACCGGCGCGCCCTTGAGCCGCTCGACCCCGGTCACGGTCGCGGTGCCGCCATGCACCTCGATCCGCGCGCCCATCCGCGTCAGTTCGAGCGCATGCATGAACCGGTTCTCGAAGATCTTCTCCTCCAGCACGCTGACCCCCTCGGCAGTGCACATCAAGGCCATCATCTGCGCCTGCAGGTCGGTGGGAAAGCCCGGAAAGGGTTCGGTCTCGACATCGACCGCCCGCACCCGGTCTCCGCGCCGACGCAC
>DOIS01000401.1:5737-6055 GCA_003511785.1 Paracoccaceae bacterium | reverse complement strand
CGACGAACAGGCAATGGGTGCGATCCCCGAAATAGGTGGAAACCCCCGCCGACATGCCGCCCCCGCCTACCGGCAGAAGCACGTGATCGGGCATCCCCTCCATCTGCTCCTCGATCTCGACGGCGATGGAGGCCTGGCCCTCGATCACGTCATCATCGTCGAAGGGCGAAAGGAAATGCCCGCCCTCGCGCGCGCACCAGTCCTGCGCCGCAGCCAGGGTGTCGTCGAAGTAATCGCCCACCATGTGGATCTCGACCGCGTCTCCGCCGAACATGCGGGTTTTCTGGATCTTCTGCTGCGGCGTGGTCACCGGCATGA
>DOIS01000401.1:0-5421 GCA_003511785.1 Paracoccaceae bacterium | reverse complement strand
TGCGGCGTGGTCACCGGCATGAAGATCACGCCCTTGACGTCGAAATGGCGGCACATGAAGGCCATGCCCTGCGCATGGTTGCCGGCACTGGCGCAGACAAACAGTTTCTGATCGGGCTGCTTGCGCATCGCGTTGAACGCACCGCGCAGCTTGTAGGAGCGCACCGGGCTCAGATCCTCGCGCTTGAGCCAGATCTCGGCCCCAAACCGCTGCGACAGGTGTTCGTTTCGCAAGAGCGGCGTCGGCGGAAAGACCTTGCGCATGGCCCGGGTCGCCTCGCGGGCGCGATCGTGAAAGCTGGTCATCGGCGATTATCCTGTTCTGGGCCAAAGGCGTAGCACGGAAAATCGCGCCCCGCCAATGGCCGATCAGCCGCCCGCACCACTGCTGGCGAGGCGCCAGGTCAGCAGGGCGGCAACCAGGATCGGCGCCGACCGGCCCACCAGCACCACACGCCAGACCCACCAGCCCCTATGCGAGCCCAGACCCTCGCCGATCCGGTGTTTCGAAATGGTCCAACACAACAGCCCCGCGCCCACAACGCCCGAAATCAGAACGGTATTGGTCCCCGCCACCTGGTCCACGAAATCGAGAACCGGACGGCCGCCGATGCTCCAATCCGTGGGTGCGTAACTCAATGCCGAGGGCAGTCCGAGCACGACGAACACGCCCGACAGCAAGAGAACGGCGCGGCCCGTGGTCCATGCCAGGCGTTCGGCGATGGCCGCCACGACGACCTTCATCCCGGCCAGGCAAGAGGACAGAGCCGCCACGAAGAGCAGCGCGAAGAAGATCAGCGCAAGCCAGACGCCCCCCGTCATCTCCCGGAACGCTTCCGGCATCGCCTTGAACGCCAGTTGGCTGCCGGTTGCCGGGTCGATGTCATGGGTGAAGACCATGGGAAAGATCATCAGCCCGGCCAGGATTGCAACGGTGCCCTGCACCGAGGTCACCACCAGCGAGGCGCGTGGCACATGCGTTTCGCGGGGGATGTAGCTGCCATAGGTCACCAGATAGCCTTGCCCGATGGCCACCGTGAAGAACGCCTGCCCGAAGGCGAAATACCAGGTGCGCGGGTTGGTCAACTGTCCGGGCTCCCACGAGAACAGGAACCCCGTCGCCTCGGTCCAGCCCTCCAACTGCATGGCATAGAATACCAGGCCGATCACGGTCGCCAGCAGAAGCGGCATCATGTAGCGCGACAGGCTCACGATCGCACCCAGGCCACGCCAGTTGACCAGCGCGGTGATCGCAGTCACGGCTAGGAAGAACCAGACCGAGTTGTAGCCTTCGGTAAAGGCCTCGAAATCGGTGATGGTGAGCGTCGCTGTCCTGGTCACGAATCCCAGTGTCCAGCCGGTGATGACCAGGTAATAGCTGGTGATGACCGCCGTCAGCGCGACCACGAACCACCCGTAGAAGCGCCCGGCGCGCGTCACACCGCGAAAGGTGCGCACGGTGCCGCCATGCGCCAGCCGCCCGGCGGCCACCTCCAACATCATCAGCGGCACCGCCACACCGAAGAGCGCGATGACATAGGCAATGATAAAGGCCGCCCCGCCGTTCTCGCCCGCCATGTAGGGAAAGCGCCACAGGTTCCCCAGACTGATGGAGGCCGCAGCCATCGAGAACATGAACCCCCATTCCGACGACCATTGCCCGCGCTCGCGCACTGTGGCATGCGCCTCGGCCTTGGCGCCGGGCGAGGTGTCGGGCCTGTCGCATTCCGGGCGATAGCCCGCATGGCTTTTCGTGACGTCTTTCCGTTCGCTCATGTCCGCGCAACGCGTGACCCGCGCCAAAGGTTCAGAGCCGGTCATCGCCTTGCGACCGGGGGCGAAAAACGCTATCGCCGGACTGACCTGTAGGAAGGAAAACCCGCATATGTCCGCGCCCAAGAAAGTCGTCCTGGCCTATTCCGGTGGCCTCGATACCTCTATCATCCTGAAATGGCTTCAAACCGAATACGGCTGCGAGGTGGTGACCTTCACCGCCGATCTGGGCCAGGGCGAGGAACTGGATCCGGCGCGCAAGAAGGCCGAGATGCTGGGCATCAAGCCCGAGAACATTTTCATCGAGGATGTGCGCGAGGAATTCGTGCGCGACTTCGTCTTCCCGATGTTCCGCGCCAACGCGGTTTACGAGGGGCTCTACCTGCTGGGCACCTCGATTGCACGGCCGCTGATCTCGAAACGCCTTATCGAGATCGCCGAGGAAACCGGCGCCGACGCCGTGGCCCATGGCGCAACCGGCAAGGGCAACGACCAGGTGCGGTTCGAACTGGCGGCCTATGCGCTGAACCCCGACATCAAGGTGATCGCTCCCTGGCGCGAGTGGGACCTGAGCAGCCGCACCAAGCTGTTGGATTTCGCCGAACAGCACCAGATCCCCATCGCCAAGGACAAGCGCGGCGAGGCACCTTTCTCGGTCGATGCGAACCTCCTGCACACCTCCTCCGAGGGGAAGGTGCTGGAAGACCCCGCCGAACAGGCGCCGGACTACGTCTATCAGCGCACCAACCACCCGGAGGATGCACCGGACGAGGCCGAGTATATCGAGATCGGCTTCGAGAAGGGCGACCCCGTCTCGATCAACGGCGAGGCGATGAGCCCGGCGACGTTGCTTACCGCGCTGAACAAGTATGGCCGCGTGCATGGCATCGGGCGGCTCGACCTTGTGGAAGGGCGCTTCGTAGGCATGAAGTCGCGCGGCATCTACGAGACCCCTGGCGGCACCATCCTGCTCGAGGCGCATCGAGGGATCGAGTCGATCACAATGGATCGTGGCGCCATGCACCTGAAGGACCAGCTCATGCCGCAATATGCCGAGCTGATCTATAACGGGTTCTGGTATTCGCCCGAGCGCGAGATGCTCCAGGCCGCCATCGACAAGAGCCAGGAACACGTCTCCGGCACCGTGCGCGTGCGGCTCTACAAGGGCCTTGCCTCGACCGTGGGGCGCTGGTCCGAGAACTCGCTCTACTCCGAGGAGCACGTGACTTTCGAGGACGATGCCGGCGCCTATGACCAGAAGGACGCGGCGGGGTTCATCAAGCTGAACGCGCTGCGCCTGCGCCTTCTGGCGATGCGCGATCGCCGGGGGAAGGGATGAGGCCAGACCCTGAGGATACCGACGCCGACCTGTTCATAGAGACGCAGGATTCGGTCTGGGACCAGGTCCTGACCGAACTGTCCGCCGGGAAGAAGACGGGCCACTGGATGTGGTTCGTCTTTCCCCAACTGGCCGCGCTGGGACAGTCGGACATGTCGCAGCTTTACGGCATCCACGATCTGAACGAGGCGCGCGCCTATCTCGCGCACCCGACCCTGCGCGACCGACTGGTGACGGTCAGCCGGTTGATGCTCGACCATGCCGGAACCCCGCCAGAGGCCATCCTGGGCGAAATCGACGCCAAGAAGCTGCGCTCGTCCATGACGCTCTTCGCCGCCACCCCCGAGGCGGCGCCGGAATTCGCCCGGGTTCTCGAAAGCTACTATGGCGGCGTGCCCTGCCCCCTGACACAGGACGAACTGGGGCGCTCCTGATCTTTCTCTAGCAGGAGAGCCTTTCAGGAAAATTGGCTTGGCGCGGACCAGGGAGGCAGCGCCCGTTTCGGTCAGTCTCGCAACGTCTCAAGATACGCGGCGCCGTCAAACACCCGGCTCAACCGCTCTCCGTCGAAGTCGATATGTACGATTCGCCGCGTCTCGTTCTCCCCACCCACGCGGCGAAATCGGAACTCGCGTTCGGCGAAATTGCCGCGCTGCATGATCCAGCGCACGATCTGCCCGGTGAGCCCCCGATAGGGCGCGATCAGGTCGATAATCCACAGGTGATCGCCCGACCGCCAGTCGCCGCGCGCCAGCGGTTCGCCGGTGATGAGCTTGCGCTCGGCGGCACTGTCCAGCCAGGCCCATGTGTACATCGCCCGGGGCACGTCGTCGAAGCGGAAGATGCGAAACTGCCCCGCCTCGATCGGCGGCTCCATATAGGCACGAAGTGTGCCAACCGGCATCTTCACATGGCGCGGACTGCGAAAGGCAAGAAACATCGTGTCGCCGTAAACCCGCAGTCGCTCGGCATCCGGTGCCTCGACATCCGGCAGGGGGCGACCTTCGCTGTCGGTAAGCTGCGGCATCAGGATGGCCTTTCGGGTTTCTCCATCGCCAGGAGCCGCGCCTCCCAGGGACGCAGGATCCTGCGCGCGGACTGACCATATCCCGGGGCGCCATCGCGCAGCTCGGGGAAGAGCGAGAACAGCTCGTCGCGCACGGCCTCGTCGAATTCCGACATGGCGTAGTGGCCGGGGTGGAAGCTCTCGGTCGCGGCGCCTTCGGTGAAGATGATTTCGTGACTGTCGAACAGGATGTGGAAGTACTCCACCTCGTCGATCCCGGTTTCGCGCAGGATCGAATGGTCGTTGACCAGTGCCTTGGCAGGCACCAGAACCTGTTCCTCGCCGAACAGCAGCTCGGCCCGCCAATCGTGCAGATACATCCGGTGCTGCGGCGAAACCAGGAGCGGGCGCCGCGGCACGTTCTCGCCCAGCGCACCCGGAGCGAAGCGGATCGGATACTTGTCGGGATCGGCCCGCAACTCGCTCGCGCTCAGTTTCTTCGACCCGATCCAGCGCACCGGCTTGGCCGGACCATCCATCGTGCAGACCCGGTCGCCCCGGCGCAGATCCTCGACCGCGACCGAGCCACGCTCGGTCTCGACCCAGGTGCCGCGCGCGACGCAGATCAGCAGGTTGATGGTGACCGTATCGTCATCGGCATTGGTGCCCTGATGGCCCACCACGACAAAGCTGACCACCTGGTCCGAACCGGTGGCCCGAATTGCATCCCAGTCGGCGGTAAAGGTCCAGTTGCCGTTGGTGGGGCCGAATCTCAGCGTTCCGAATGCGGGGTTGGACAACGCCGAGAACGTGTAGCCGCCGCTGGGATCGCCGACATTGAAGCCGCCACCGCCACTGGTCAGATAAACGCGATCGAAATCGCCGCTGATGGTCGACGCATTGCTGAGAGTAAGGTCCAGGGTGCCGGACCATTGGTCCGCACCATTGCTGGTTACCTCCCCCCCGACATCGGAGATGTTATAGCCCATTTCAAAACCTGCTCAATCGCGCCTCTTGTCGGGCGCATGATGTTTATGGACACATCGTAGACGAGATTTCGTTAATTGTCAGTCGAATAATGGGCCCGGTGCGGATCAGGGCCGGAG
The DNA here is from genome assembly GCA_003511785.1 of Paracoccaceae bacterium. Classification (GTDB taxonomy): domain Bacteria; phylum Pseudomonadota; class Alphaproteobacteria; order Rhodobacterales; family Rhodobacteraceae; genus UBA7951. The sequence continues at coordinate 198 of DOIS01000401.1, read as the reverse complement.
TGCGTGTGCCCGCAACATCTTGTAGGCGGGCATCGCCGCTTCGCACAGCGCCGCTGCGTCCCCTTGCAGAGCCGGCAGCGGCCCCTCGGGCCCGGCAAACCCGATGCTTCGGTGAACGGCGCCATACCAATGCCGCGCCCAGACCCCGTCTTCGGCACAGCCCCCGGCCGGCCAGCTCGAGCAATGCCCGAAAGTTGG
>DOIS01000037.1 GCA_003511785.1 Paracoccaceae bacterium | reverse complement strand
GCAAGAATGGGGGAACGGCCCTGCGCAAGGCCCCGGAACTGCGCTGGCGCATGATCGGGGCCGACCCGGCCTTTCACGTCTCGCGCGACTATGTGCGGACCGTGCGCGGCGTCATGGCAGAGCAGGGCCAGCATCACGGGTTGCAGCACGCCCGGCTGCGCGACATCGACCCCAAGGTGCGCGCGCGGTTGCAGCCGGTGGCGATCCTGCGCAACCCGTGGGCGCGCACGGTCTCGCGCTATCGTTTCGCGCTTCTGGCGGCCGAGCAGGGCAGCAGATGGGCGCAGGCCGCGCCGGAGAGTTTCGAGGCGTTTCTCGAGACGCGGCACACGGACGGGGGCCGGCCGTACTTCTGGCATCGCGCCATTCGCGGCTGGTATCCGCAGGCCGATTACGTCACCGACGAGAGTGGCGTCATTGCCGCGGATGTGCTGCGCCAGGAAACCATGGCCGAAGACGCCCCGGTCTATTTCGGGCTGAACCGCCCCATCGCGCGCCGCAACGTGACCGTTTCGGGCTCCAGCGACTGGCGCAGCTATTACACCGACCGCACCATCCAGATCGTCGCGGATTGGTATGCGACCGACATCGACACCTTCGGTTTCGATTTCGACAGCCCGGCCACGCGCAACATCTGGCGGCCGACCGAGCATTAGGACGGGGGAATGCCGGTGATCCTGATCGTCCTCCTCGTGGGTGTGCTGCTCTATCTCTGGTGGCAGTGGCGAACGACCACGCTGACCCGCGAGTGCCGCTGGCGGCAGGACAGGTCGCGCGGCACCTGGCATTGCGCCTATTGCGGCGCGGAAGTGGTCAGCGAGACGGCCCCCCGCGATTGCCTGCGAAAAAAGGGACCGGGCGGGCCGTCCTGACGCGAACGGCTGGCGTCCGCGCCCGGGGTCGGGCAGGATCGATCCCACCCGTCATGCCACTGGAGCCCCCGCATGTCCCATGCCACGCACCCGGCACCGCCCGATGCAGATGCCCGCCGCTCCATCGCCCCGGTGATCTGCTACCCGGTCGACGCGCTGCCCCAGCCCGATCTCGACCTCTACCGGAGCGCACGGGCGACGGCGGAAAAGACGGGCGAGGTGCTTGTGCCCCCGCGCGACGCGCGCTGTTTTCATGTGCCGGCGGGCCATGTGTTTCGCATCTCTTCCGTCAAGGGGAGCCAGGTGGGCGATCTGAACCTCTGGAACGCTGCCGATCTGTCCGAACGGTTCTATTCCGGCAAGACCCGGGCGCTGCACGGCACGCATCTGAGCACGGGCGACCGGATGTGGAGCAGTTTTCCCGCGCTGCGCCCGATGGCCACGATCATCGACGACACGCTGGACTGGTATGGCAAGGACGATTTCGGCGGGTCGGTGCATGACGTGATCGGCACGCGCTGCGACCCCTATACCGGCAACCTGCTGTCCGGCAGCCAGTATCACCATTGCTGCCATTCCAACCTGACCCGCGCCCTGGCCGACGAGACCCGGCTCCCCCTGGCGGAGGCCGAAGCGCATGCGCATGACGTGCTCAACGTCTTCATGTGCACCGGGTTCAGCCCCGACACGGGACAATACTTCATGAAGGCCAGCCCGGTACGCCCTGGCGACTACCTCGAGTTCTTCGCCGAGATCGACCTGCTGGGCGCGCTCAGCACCTGCCCCGGCGGGGATTGCTCTTCCGAGCATTCCAGCGACAGCGCCGCCTGCCATCCGCTCCTGGTCGAGACATTCGCCCCGGCGCGCGGCGCGCTCGAGGGCTGGCGACCGCCGGCTCCGAACGGCTACGACCGCAGCCACGGGCGCACGGGGACCGCTCGTCAGCCCTGACGGGCTTTCTCGCGAAAGCACCGCAAGGGCCGAAGAGCGGCCTTCAGGCGAAGGCGGCCTCGAGTGCGATCTCGACCATGTCCCCGAAACTGCTCTGCCGCTCGGCTGCGGGTAGGGCCTCTCCGGTGGAGAGGTGGTCCGAAACGGTCAGCACCGCCAGGGCCCGGCAGCCATAGCGCGCGGCCAGCGTGTAAAGCTCGGCCGCCTCCATCTCGACGCCGAGGATGCCGTGGCGCACCATCTGTTCGTTCAGGTCGGGCCGCTCGTCATAGAACACGTCCGAGGAATAGATCCCGCCCACATGGGTTTTCACCTCCCTCCGTCCGGCGGCCGCGGCCGCCGCCTGCAAGAGCGACCAGTCGGCACAGGGAGCGAAGGCGAATTCGCGGAAGATGGTCGCGGACGGCGTGCTCACCGCACTGGCGGTCATGGCGATGATGACGTCACGCAGCGCGACATGCTCCTGCATCCCCCCGCAAGAGCCGATCCGGATCAGGGTTTTCGCCCCGAAATCCCGGATCAACTCGTTGGCATAGATCGACAGCGAGGGCATCCCCATGCCGCTGCCCTGGATGGTCACGCGATTGCCGCGCCAGTGCCCGGTAAACCCGAGCATTCCCCGAGTTTCGTTCACCAGTTCGGGGCTTTCCAGAAAGGTTTCCGCCGCCCATTTCGCGCGATAGGGGTCGCCGGGCATGAGCACCGTCTCGGCGATCTGCCCCGGTTCGGCGCCGATATGAATTGTCATTCCGGACTGTCCCGCGCTTAAATTTCCAATTCGGTAATGTCGCGTCCCCGGGCCAGCGCATCATGCACCCATTGCGGTTTTCGCCCACGTCCCGACCAGGTCTGTTCCGGGTTGTCGGGATTGCGGTATTTCGGCCTGGATTTCGCGCGTTTCTTCCCGGTCCCTCCGGCGCCCGCCAACTCGTCCAGGGAATAGCCGTATTGCGCCGCGGCGTCCTGCGCGGCTTGCAGGGCGTCCCGGCGCTCACGCTCCTCGGCCGCGTCCAACGCCTTGTCCACGTTCACCTTGAGTTTTTCCAACTCCTTGCGTGACATTCCCGAGAGGTCGATTGCCATGATCTGGTCCATTCTTATTGAAGGGTTGCGAATTGCATTACCCCTCAAGTAACCGAAAGCTCGTCGCGGATCAGCGGCATATTGGCAAAAAAAACAAAGACGGGCGGCTTTTTGCCGCCCGTTTCAATCACGCTTCCGTGAGTCTCTGAATTACTCGGCGGCAATTTCCTTCGGTTCGGCCAATTCGACAATATCGCGCATGATCGTATTCAATTCGAAATCCTTGGGCGTATAGACCTTCGACACGCCCATAGCCTTGAGCCGCGCGGCGTCCTCTTCGGGAATGATCCCCCCGACCACGACCGGCACATCGCCCAGGTCCGCCTCGCGCAGCCGGCGCATCACTTCCTCGACCAAGGGCACGTGGCTGCCCGAGAGAACCGACAGGCCGATCACATGCGCCGCGTCCTTCTCGGCAGCGGCGACGATCTCTTCCGGGGTCAGGCGGATGCCTTCATAGGTGATGTCCATGCCGCAGTCGCGGGCGCGGAAGGCGATCTGTTCGGCGCCGTTGGAATGCCCGTCGAGGCCGGGCTTGCCCATCAGGAATTTCAGGCGGCGGCCCAGCTTGTCGCTGACCGCGTCCACTGCGGCACGCAGATCGTCCAGCCCCTGGGTCTTGTTGGAGACCGAGGCCGAGACCCCGGTGGGGCCGCGATAGGTGCCGTGCACCGCGCGCATCTGCTCGGCCCACTCGCCGGTGGTGACGCCGGCCTTGGCCGCCGCGATCGAGGGTGCCATCACGTTGGCGCCGCTCTGCGCCGCCGCGCGCAGATCGGCCAGCGCCTTTTCCACGGCCGCCGTGTCGCGGCTCTCGCGCCAGGCGTTCAGCCGGTCGATCTGGTCCTGCTCGACGCCCGCATCGACCACCATGATGCCGCCATCCTCGCCCATCAGGGGCGAGGGCTCGGTGCTGGTGAACTTGTTGACGCCCACCACCACGGTCTCGCCGGACTCGATCCGGCTCACCCGGTCGGCGTTCGACTCGACCAGCCGTCCCTTCATGTAGTCGATGGCCGAGATCGCGCCGCCCATGCTGTCGAGATTGGCGAGCTCCGCTCGCGCGCCCTCTTTCAACGCCTCGACCCGCGCATCGACCGCGGGGTTGCCGTCGAACAAGTCCTCGTATTCCAGCAGATCGGTCTCATAGGCCAGGATCTGCTGCATCCGCATCGACCATTGTTGGTCCCAGGGCCGTGGCAGGCCCAACGCCTCGTTCCAGGCAGGCAACTGCACGGCGCGGGCCCGCGCCTTCTTGGACAGCGTGACCGCCAGCATCTCGATCAGGATGCGATAGACGTTGTTCTCGGGCTGCTGCTCGGTCAGGCCCAGTGAATTGACCTGCACCCCGTAGCGGAAGCGGCGGAATTTCGGGTCGGTGACGCCGTAACGCTCTTCGCAGATCTCGTCCCAGAGATCGACGAAGGCGCGCATCTTGCACATCTCGGTGACGAAGCGGATGCCCGCGTTGACGAAGAACGAGATCCGGCCCACCACCGTGGGGAAATCCTCCTCGGGCACGCGCGGGCGCAACTCGTCCAGGACGGCGATCGCCGTGGCCAGGGCAAAGGCCAGCTCCTGCTCGGGCGTGGCGCCGGCCTCTTGCAGGTGATAGGAACACACGTTCATCGGGTTCCATTTCGGCACGTTGGTATAGCAATACTCGGCCACGTCCGCGATCATCCGCAGCGAAGGTTTCGGCGGGCAGACATAGGTGCCGCGGCTGAGATACTCCTTGATCAGGTCGTTCTGCACCGTGCCCTGCAGCTTCGAGACATCCGCCCCCTGTTCCTCGGCCACCGCGATATAGAGCGCCAGCAGCCAGGGCGCGGTCGCGTTGATCGTCATCGAGGTGTTCATCTGTTCCAGCGGAATCTGATCGAACAGCGTGCGCATGTCGCCCAGGTGGCAGATCGGCACGCCGACCTTGCCGACCTCGCCGCGGGCCAGCACGTGGTCGCTGTCATAGCCCGTCTGTGTGGGCAGATCGAAGGCCACGGACAGCCCGGTCTGCCCCTTGGCCAGGTTGTTGCGGTAGAGCGCGTTCGATGCCGTGGCCGTCGAATGGCCGGCATAGGTTCGGATCAGCCAGGGACGGTCTTTCTGCGCCTGCGACATGGTGGGCACTCCGGTCAGATAAATGCATCGCGACGGTGATATGCGAAAGAATGTTGCGTGTCCAGAGTCGCGCTGCGTCGCAGCGAAAGAAACGCGGCGACGTAGTGGCGTGCTGTCGCCGATCCGGTTCATGTGCCGACGCGCGAACTGTTGAGCGCGCGCCCCGGCTTCCTCTTGCCAAAATACTTCGGAGCGCGAGGCAGCGCCTCGCAGCGGCGCGGCACGCGCCGCTCGGCCCAACCGCGAGGAGGCGGCCCGCAGGGCCGGCGCCGCAGCGGGCGGGAGCCACTGGGGAATGGCGTGGACCGGCCGCCACCAAGTGCCCGCCCCAATGCGAGGCGGGCGCCATGCGGTTCCGTTTGGGGGCGACCGCGATCAGTCGTCCTCGCCCTCGACCACCGAGGAGACCTGCCGCGCGATGTAAAGCTGCTCGCCCATCAACTCCATCAGGTCGAACTGTTCCTCGACGAAATCGACATGCTCTTCCTCGTCCTTGAGGATCCGCATGAACAACTCGAACGAGCCCAAGTCGCCCGCCTCGCGGCATTCGCGCGCGGCCTTGTCGTAATATTCACGCGCCTCCAGTTCCATCTTCAGCTGCGTGTCGAAGATGTCGCGCACCGATTTGGGCGGTGTGATCTCGTCCAGCGTCTGCATGTCGGCAGTGCCTTCCAGGAACAGCAGGCGGGTCAGGAACAGGTTGGCATGTTCCCGTTCCTCGTCGATCTCCTGGCGCATCCGCTTGGCCAGCCGATCGACGCCCCAATCGTCCAGTTGCCGCTCCTGGTAGAGATAGGTGTTGACCGTGGTCAGCTCCATCGTCAGCGCGCGCTGCAGATGCTTGAGGGATGTCTCGGCGCCTTTCATGGCCGTCTCCTTTCGGGTTTGCGTCGTCTCAATCAAACTCGCGGGGGCAACGCGGCCGGTGCAGGGTTGTTGCATCACGGAGGCGTGCGAATTGTCGCGGCTGTCCCGGGACGGCAAAGCGGTGTATCCACGTTCCCATGTTTCGCACCGTGGAAATGCCGCTCTGGCTGTTGATTCTTTTGCTCGGCTTCGCGGTGGTCACTTTCGCGTCGCACTTCCTGTTCCCCTCTGTGCGCTGGTTCTTCCGCCGGCGCCTGGAACGCGCGGTGTCCAAGCTGAACGAGAAGCTCGAGCGCCCGATCCAGCCCTTCAAGCTGGCCCGCCGTCACGACATGATCCAGCGGCTGATCTATGACCCGCAGGTGAGCGAAGCCATCGCCGACCACGCCCGCGCCGAGGGCATCCCCGAAAGCGTCGCCTTCGAGCAGGCCAAGCGCTATGCGCGCGAGATCGTGCCGTCGTTCTCGGCCACCGCCTATTTCGGCTTCGCCATCCGCGCGGCGCGCTTCCTGTCGAACTCTTTCTACCGGGTGCGTCTGGGTCATCTCGACGAGGGCGCGCTGCAACGGATCGACCCGCAGGCGACGGTGATCTTCGTGATGAACCATCGCTCGAACATGGATTACGTGCTGGTCACCTATCTGGCTGCCGAACGTTCGGCGCTGTCCTATGCGGTGGGCGAATGGGCGCAGGTCTGGCCGTTGTCGCGGCTGATCCGGGCGATGGGTGCCTATTTCATCCGGCGTCAGTCCCGCAACGAGCTCTATCGCCGGGTGCTCGCCCGGTATGTGCGGCTCGCCACCGACGGCGGCGTGACCCAGGCCATGTTCCCCGAGGGCGGGCTGTCGCAGACCGGGGCCTTGACGCCGCCCAAGCTGGGGCTGCTGAACTACATCATCGACGGTCACGATCCCGAGGGGCGCGACGTGGTCTTCGTGCCGGTCGCGCTGAACTACGACCGGGTGCTCGAGGACCGCATCCTGATCGAGGCCGCCTCGAGCCGCGACCGGCGCTTCAACGCGCGCATCGACAAGGTGGCGGCCAAGGGGCTCTACCAGATCTGGCTGCGCCTGACCGGGCGCTATCACCGTTTCGGCTATGCAGCGGTCAGTTTCGGCACGCCGGTCTCGCTTCGTGCCTTCCGATACGAGACACCCGGCGATCCGACCCGGGCACTGGCCCGCCACCTGATGCGCAAGATCGGGCAGATCGTGCCGATCCTGCCGGTGCCGGTGGTGTCCTGGATGATCCTGCAGCACAGTCCCATGAGCCGGGCCGAGATCGAGATCGGCATGGGCGAGATGGTCGCCGCGCTGCCCCATGCCCATGTCCACCTGCCGCGCCACAACCGCGATTACGCGGTCGAGGTCGGGCTGCGGCATCTGCTGGAACGCCGCGTGCTGATCGAACAGGACGGCCGTTATGCCGCCAACCCCGACGAGGTCGACCTGCTGCGCTACTACGCCAATTCGATCCGGCACCTGATCCCGCCCTCCGACCCGGCGCTTGCCGCACCTGCAAAAGAGGTTTCTGCACCCGCGGGGTCATAAAGTTACAAAATAACCGGGTTGGGCGGTTGCATTGTTGCGCGCCACTTCATATTCCCTAGTCAATCGCCCCGATTCCGCATCGCGGCGATCACGCGGAAAGGAGGCCATCATGGCTTTGGACATCGAAAGCGGTATCGCGTCCTACGAGGCACCGAAGAAAGACCTCTACGAGATGGGCGAGATCCCCCCGCTCGGCCATGTGCCTGAGCAGATGTATGCTTGGGTTCTACGCCAGGAGCGCCATGGCGAGCCCACCAAGGCACTCGAGGTCGAGGTGATCGACACGCCCAAGCTCGACAGCAACGACGTGCTGGTTCTGGTGATGGCAGCCGGGGTCAATTACAACGGCGTCTGGGCCTGCCTGGGACAGCCGACCTCGGTCTTCCTCCAGCACAAGGCACCCTATGCGGTGATCGGCTCGGACGCCGCCGGCATCGTCTGGGCAGTGGGCGACAAGGTCACGCGCTGGAAGGTCGGCGACGAGGTGGTGATCCACTGCAACCAGGACGACGGCGACGACGAGGAGTGCAACGGCGGCGACCCGATGCTCTCGCCCAGCCAGCGGATCTGGGGCTACGAGACCGCTGACGGCTCGTTTGCACAGTTCACCCGCGTGCAGTCCCAGCAGCTCATGCCGCGGCCCAAGCACCTGACCTGGGAGGAATCGGCCTGCTACACGCTGACGCTGGCCACCGCCTACCGGATGCTCTTCGGACACGAGCCGCACGACCTCAAGCCCGGCCAGAACGTCCTGGTCTGGGGCGCGTCGGGCGGTCTCGGGTCCTTCGCGATCCAGCTCATCAACACCGCCGGCGCCAACGCGATCGGCGTGATCTCGGACGAGGACAAGCGCCAGTTCGTGATGGAGCTGGGCGCCAAGGGCGTCATCAACCGCAAGGATTTCAACTGCTGGGGCCGCCTGCCCGAGGTGGGCACCGAGGACTACAAGGAGTGGTTTGCCGAGGTGCGCAAGTTCGGCAAGGCGATCTGGGAGATCACCGGCAAGGGCGTGAACGTGGACATGGTCTTCGAACACCCCGGCGAGGCGACCTTCCCGGTCTCGACCTTCGTGGTCAAGCGCGGCGGCATGGTGGTGATCTGCGCCGGGACCAGCGGTTATAACTGCACCTTCGACGTGCGCCACATGTGGAGCCACCAGAAACGGCTCCAGGGCTCGCATTTCGCCCATCTCAAGCAGGCGTCCGCGGCCAACAAACTGATGCTGGAGCGCCGGCTCGACCCCTGCATGTCCGAGGTCTTCACCTGGGCCGACCTACCCCAGGCGCATATGAAGATGCTGCGCAACGAGCACAAGCCGGGCAATATGGCGGTGCTGGTGCAGGCGCCCCGGACCGGGCTGCGCACCCTCGAAGAGGTGCTCGACGCCCGCTAAGGCCCCGGCCACAGCGTAAACGCGCATAACAGCCCCTCGCGAATCACTGGCGGTTCGCGAGGGGTTTTCGCGTCCCGCGGGCGCAGTCCGCGTTTTCAGAGGCTTGTAAAACCGCGCCTCCCCATTTCCGGGGAGGGAAAACCGGCGAATATTCTAACAAAAGCCGCTCATGCTAAAGTTGTATTTACCTTTCGTTAACATCTCAGTGGCGACTCTCATGGTGCAGAATGTGTGGATACTCGATGTCCTAGCGGACCTAGAAACCTTCGCCTCGGCCAACGGCCTGCCGATGCTGGCCGAGCAGTTGGGCGATACGAGGTTGACCGCCGCCGCCGAGATCGAGGCCCGCACCAACGAGGCGCGCAGGGGGGCCGATGGCGAGGCTGGAGACATTGCTGGAAGCGTTGGAGGACGCCAGCGCGCTTGACGATCTGCAAGCGGTGATCGAGTCGCTGCGCGACCATTTCCGCGTCGATCACATGGTCTATCACTGGGTCGATAGCGGCGGCGATCAATACGGCTGCGGCACCTATTTCGACACCTGGCGCGACCGCTATATCGAACAGGAATATCACCGCGTCGATCCGGTCGTCCTGGGCTGTTTCCAACGCTTCCACCCGGTGGACTGGAAGCGTCTCGACTGGTCCGGGAAACCGGCCCGCGCCTTCCTGGCCGAGGCGCTGGAGCATGGCGTCGGCAACCAGGGGTACTCGATCCCGATCCGTGGCCCGAACGGGCAGTTCGCGCTGTTCACCGTCAGCCACCGCTGCGACGACGCCAGTTGGGCGGCGCTGATCGACAGCCACGGCCGGGACCTTATCCTGATTGCTCATTACTTCAACCGCAAGGCGCTGGAGTTCGAGCCCGACCGCGCCCCGGACATCCCCCGCTCCCTCTCCCCGCGCGAGGTCGAGGCGATGACGCTTCTGGCCACCGGCTATAGCCGGGCGCAGGTCGCAGACCGGCTGGCGATCTCGGAGCATACACTGCGGGTCTATATCGAAAGCGCCCGGTTCAAGCTGGGTGCGCTCAACACGACCCATGCCGTCGCCCGCGCCCTGGCCCGTGGGCTGATCGTGGTCTGAGGCACGCAACGCGCGCTGCCCCCACGCGGCCTTAACCAAGCTGAACGTAAAGCTACCCCATCGCACGGACGACAAGGGGGCTTTCACCATGCTGCGTTACATCCACGGCCACGACCTGCACCACCACCCGCAGCTTGCGCGCGCCATGTTCCGCGACCGCGCCGATCAGTTCCGCACCCGCCTGGGCTGGGAGGTCGAGGTCGATGAGCAGGGCGAGGAGCGCGACCAGTATGACGCGCTCGACCCGCTCTACGTGATCTGGCAGGAGCCCGACGGCAGCCATGGCGGCTCCATGCGCTTTCTGCCCACGACCGGCCGGACCATGGTCAACGAGATCTTCGGCCATCTGACGGGGGGCGCGCCGATCGCCAGCCCGCTGATCTGGGAATGCACCCGCTTCTGCCTGGCGCGCGGGGCGGGCAGCCACGTGGCCGCCGCGCTGATGCTGGGTGGGGGCGAGATCATGCAGGACTTCGGCATCCGCCATTTCGTGGGCGTGTTCGACGCGCGCATGGTGCGGATCTATCGCATGATCGGCGCCTCGCCGCAGGTGCTGGGAAGCGAGGGAGCGGGCCGCGACCGGATCAGCGTCGGCCTCTGGGATTTCTCGGCGCAGGCGCAGGCCCGCGTCGCCGCCCGCGCCGGTATCCCGCCCCAGCTGTCGCGCGCTTGGTTCGAGGCCGCCTTTGGCCCTGCACCCTCGGCCCACGCCCGCCGCAGCGCCTGACGCGACAAAAGCCGGGCGGGCATCTGGCCCCGTCCCGGCCCGCGATGTAGGGTCGCGCCATGACCGCGCCTGCCCTGCAATTCTCCGACGACCAGGCCACCGCCTATGACGCGGTGGCCGAGCGCCTGCGCGCCGCCGGGGTCGATCTCGACAACGCGTTGCTCCAGCCCCCGCGCGAGGCGGGGCAGGGAGTCATGGCGGTGATCGGCAAGGCCGGCTCGGGCAAGACGCTGTTACTGGCCGAACTCTACAAGGCCCTGGAACAGGCCGGGGTCGAGGTGGTTTCGGGCGACTACGAGGGCCGCCGCCGCAAGGACCGCCGCACCCTGGCGATCCTCGCCCCCACCAACAAGGCGGCCAGCGTGCTGCGCCTGCGCGGGGTGCCCGCGACCACGATCCACCGCATCCTCTATACCCCTGTCTATGACCCGGAGTACGAACGCATCGCCGAATGGCTGGCCGGCAACGGTGAGCGCCCCGAGATCGAGGGGCTGACCGAACAGGCGCTGGACCGGGCCGAGGCCTTTTATGCCCGCAACAAGTCCGTGCCCGGCGCGCTGGCCGCCGCGGGCTTGCGCGGCTCGGATTTCATCACCGGCTGGAAACGCCGCGAGGACCCGCTCGACATCGGCTTCGTGGACGAGGCCTCGATGCTCGACACCCGCCAGTTCGACGACCTCAAGGAGATCTTCCCCACCCTGGTCCTGTTCGGCGACCCGGCACAGTTGGCGCCCGTGAACCAGTCGGGCAGCATGGTGTTCGACGCGCTCGCCGCCCCGCGCAAGCTGTCGCTCTCGCGCATCCACCGGCAGGACGCCGACAACCCGATCCTCGATCTGGCCCATGCGCTGGCCGACCCGCAACTGGAGTTTCACGACTTCGAACGCATGGTCGAGGACACCGCCCGCCGCGACGACCGTGTCGTCTGGGGCCAACGTGTCGAGGTGGACCTGATGGCCCGCTCGCCCGTGCTGGTCTGGCGCAATGCCACCCGCGTGCGGCTCATCAACGCCTTTCGCGCGGTCCACGGCGCCGCCGAGACCGAGCTTTTGCCCGGCGAGCCGCTCATTTGCGACGGGATCGAGCTGCCGCTCAAGCACCGCAAGCGCCGGCTCGACCTCGAGGCGCGCGGCCTCATCAAGGGCGCGCAGGTGATCTATCTCGGCCCCGGCAACCGCCCCGGTTTCTCGCGCCTGCACGTGATCGGCGCCGAGGATCCGCGCGTTTCCGCCGCCTCGATCATCAAGATCGAGAAACCCGACGAGGAAGAGCCCTTTATCCCCCATGCCGCGCGCATGGGCGCGGCCTTTCTGCACGGGGCGGCGGTGACCATCCACAAGGCGCAGGGCTCGCAATGGGACACGGTTCAGGTCTTCGCCCCCGACCTCTACGTCGCCGCCCGCATGGGCCGGGTCGAGGCAGGCCAGCCGCTGTGGAAGCGCCTGGCCTATGTCGCCATCACCCGCGCGCAGGAGCGGCTGATCTGGGTGGTGCGCAACCGCCTGGCCAAACCCTCGCACCCGCTGCGGGTGGACGACCTGAAAGCCGCGCCGGTGGCGCTGACGCTGGAGCAGCCGGAACCTGACGCGCCCGAGCCGGGCCTGCCGTAACCGGCTCCGCCATCATATTCCAGAAACGCTACGTTTCGCATGCGAAACATTCCTCTGGAAGCTCTTGAAATCGTTGAACCGAACGGTCGGATGTTGCCGATGCACCGCCCCACCGCGCGCCGCGATGCAACACGCCGCCGCCTACCGGCCCGCGCCGCGCCCCTGCTTCTTTCGGGTTTGAAAACACCCGGCCGCCGGGCGCCGCCCGCACCGCGCTTGGGGCAAAGCGCGCCCATCGACCTCACGTTCTCGTGAGGCATGGAAACCCGCGCCCCGGTCGGACGTTGCTCCCCCAACGGCGGGCCGTGCCCGTCCCAATAACAGGAGGCTTTCCCATGTCCGCACCGCGCACGAATATCGAGAAGCAGAAGAAATGGCATCGCGGCCCGCTGGGCGGCATCGCCTTCGCGCTGGGCTTCGTCGTGCTGCTCACCGTGGTCTACATGCTGTTCTTCCTCGACCCGGCCCCGGACGAGGAACTGGACGGCGCCGAGACCGTGGCCCCGGCCGAGATGCAGGACGGCGACCCGCTGCCCACCGAATGACGCGCGCCCGACCCGGCCCGCGCCGTTTGAAGGAGCTTCTGGAAAAGCCGAAGCCGAACTTGTTGCCCGCGCGCCCCGGCGCGGGCTAAGCCTGTGCGGTGCGACAAGAACAAGGCGAGGGCGCAACATGGCGGACAGGGTTGAGCGAAGCGGCTTGCAGGTGGCCGCCGAACTGGCGGCGTTCATCGAGGAGCAGGTCCTGCCCGGCACCGGGGTCGAGCCGGGGGCCTTCTGGCAGGGGTTCGCGGATCTGCTGGCGGATCTGGCGCCCGAGAACCGCGCGCTGCTCGAGCGGCGCGAGGAATTGCAGGGTCGCATCGATGCCTGGCATATCGGCCGGCGGGGCCGTGTGCATGACCACGAGGCCTATCGCGCCTTCCTCGAAGAGATCGGCTATCTCCTGCCCGAAGGCCCGGATTTCGAGATCGGCACCGCAAACGTCGATCCCGAGATCGCGCGCGTGCCCGGCCCGCAGCTCGTGGTGCCGATCACCAATGCGCGCTACGCGCTCAACGCCGCCAACGCGCGCTGGGGCTCGCTCTATGACGCGCTCTACGGCACCGACGCGATGCCCGGCCCGCTCCCCTCGGGCGGCTATGACCGGGGACGCGGCGCGCGGGTCGTGGCGCGGGCCCGGGTGTTCCTCGACGAGGCCTTCCCGCTCGAAGGCACCAGCCATGCCGACGCCACCGCCTACACGGTCGAAGGCGGCGCGCTCATAGTCGATGGCCATCCGCTGATGCAGCCCGCGCAATTCGTGGGCCATCGCGGCGAGCCCGCCGCGCCCGAGGCGGTTGTGCTGGTCAATCACGGGCTGCATGTCGAGCTTCGCTTCGACCGCGACCACCCGATCGGGCGGCACGACCAGGCCGGGCTGGCCGATCTGGTGATCGAAAGCGCGGTCTCGGCGATCATGGATTGCGAGGACTCGGTGGCCTGCGTCGATGCCGCGGACAAGACCGCCGCCTATGCCAACTGGCTGGGCCTGATGCGCGGCGACCTGGAAGAGACGGTCGAGAAGGGCGGCAAGAGTTTCACCCGCCGGCTTGACCCCGACCGGACCTGTACCGGCCCGGACGGCGGGGAGGTCACGCTCAAGGGCCGCGCGCTCATGCTGGTGCGCAACGTGGGCCACCTTATGACCAACCCGGCCATTCTCGACGCGGAGGGGCAGGAGGTCTTCGAGGGGCTGATGGATGCGCTGATCACGGTGGCCATCGCCATGCACGACCTCGCCCGCGAGGGCGGCAACTCGCTCACTGGCAGCGTCTACGTGGTCAAGCCCAAGATGCACGGCCCCGACGAGGTGGATTTCGCCGTCCGCGCCTTCGACCGGGTCGAGGACATCCTCGGCCTGCCGCGCAACACGGTCAAGATCGGCATCATGGACGAGGAGCGCCGCACCAGCGTGAACCTGAAATCCTGCATCCGCGCCGCGAAGGACCGGGTCTGTTTCATCAACACGGGCTTTCTCGACCGCACCGGCGACGAGATCCACAGCTCGATGGAGGCCGGGCCGTTCTCGCGCAAGGACTTCATCAAGCGGAAGGCCTGGATCACCGCCTACGAGAACCTGAACGTCGATATCGGGCTGGAATGCGGGCTGTCGGGCCGGGCGCAGATCGGCAAGGGCATGTGGGCCATGCCCGACCGCATGGCCGACATGCTCGAGGCCAAGATCGAGCATCCCAAGGCGGGCGCCAACTGCGCCTGGGTGCCCAGCCCCACGGCGGCCACGCTGCACGCGCTGCATTATCACAAGGTGGACGTGTTCGCGGTGCAGGCGCGACTGCGCGCGGGCGGGCGACGCGCGCATCGCGACGGTCTGCTGGACATCCCGCTGGCCACCTATCGCCGCTGGACCGAGGACCAGAAGCGCCGCGAGGTCGAGAACAACGCCCAGGGCATCCTGGGCTACGTGGTGCGCTGGGTCGATGCCGGGGTGGGGTGCTCCAAGGTGCCCGACATCAACGACGTGGGCCTGATGGAGGACCGCGCCACGTGCCGCATCTCGGCCCAGCACATCGCCAACTGGCTGCATCACGAGGTGGTGGACGCGCAGACGGTGATGGCGGCGCTGCGCAAGATGGCCGCCGTGGTCGACGAGCAGAACGCGGGCGACCCGGCCTATCGCCCGATGGCGCCGGGCTTCGACGGGATCGCCTTCCAGGCGGCCTGCGACCTGGTGTTCAAGGGCCGGGTGCAGCCCTCGGGCTATACCGAGCCGGTGCTGCACGCGCGCCGGCTGGAGCGCAAGGCCCGCGCCCGCGCCTGAGCCGGATCGGCGCTGCCGGGCAGGGGCACCGCCCGGGCCCGGCCGCAAGGACCATGGGGGGCTCTGCCCCCCGCGCGTGCCGCGCTCCCCCCGGAGGTATTTGTCAAAGAGAAGAAGCAGGGGGCG
>DOIS01000268.1 GCA_003511785.1 Paracoccaceae bacterium | reverse complement strand
TCGACGGCACCGTGGCGCCCGAGCTGGCGGCCGAGGCGCCGCGTTTCTGCGGCATCATCCAGGGCGACTGGGGCTATTCCACAGTCTTCCGCGACGAGGTGTCCGAGATCGTCTCGACCCGGCTGGCGCTGACCGGCAAGCTGATGTTCTGGGTCATCCTGCTGATGGTGCCCTCGGCGCTGATCGTGGGCGTGCTGGCGGGGATGCGCGAGGGCTCTCCCACGGATCGCACCCTCTCGACCTTCTCCATCGTCACCACGGCGACGCCGGAATACGTCTCCGGCGTGATCTTCATCGCGGTCTTCGCCTCTTCGGCGGTGGGGCTCAAATGGTTCAAGGGCACCGCGACCAGCGCGATGGAGAACGCCAATTTCGAGAATTTCTTCCTGCCGGTGCTGACCATCTCGCTTTACGGGATGGGCTATATCGCGCGGATGACGCGGGCCTCGATGACCGAGGTGATGACCGCGCAATACATCCGCACCGCCCGGCTCAAGGGGGTGAGCTTTCCCAATATCGTGCTGAAACACGCGCTGCGCAATGCGCTGATCGCGCCCTTCACGGTCATCATGCTGCAATTCCCCTGGCTGCTGAACGGGGTGGTGATCGTCGAGACGCTCTTCAACTACAAGGGGTTCGGCTGGACCCTGGTGCAAGCGGTGAGCAACAACGACATCGAGCTTCTGCTGGCGGTCTCGGTGGTCTCGGTGGTGGTGGTTCTGGTGACGCAGCTGATTTCCGACATCGGCTATGTCTGTCTCAACCCGCGTATCCGCATTTCGTAAGGGAGCAGGCAGATGGAACCTCTTACGACATGGGAAATCATCGGCCGGGTGCTGGTGCAGTTCACGCCGGTCTGGATCGCGCTGATCGTGCTTTTCGCGGTTTCGATCAGCTTCAAGCGCCGGCTGGGCCTCTATGGCAAGCTCTTCGACAGCGTGATCGGCATGATCGGCTTCGCGCTGGTGATGTTCTGGGTGTTCACCGGCATCTTCGGGGCGATGGACATGATCCTGACCCATGACCCGCTGGCGCAGGTCTCGGGGATGAAGAACGAACCGCCGGGAACCCCGTTGATGAACGCCGAGGAGGGCGATTACCCCTATTACCTGATGGGCGGCGACAACCTGGCGCGCGACGTCTTCTCGCGCATGGTGGCGGGCGCCTGGGTGGTGGTGCAGATCGCGCCGCTGGCGACGCTGTTTGCCTTCATGGTGGGGATCACCCTGGGCCTGCCGGCGGGGTTCTATGGCGGGCGGCTGGACACGGTGCTGTCCTTCGCGGCGAACCTGATCCTGGCCTTCCCGGTGATCCTGCTCTTCTATCTGCTGGTCACGCCCGAGATCGTGGCCACGGGCGTGCCGATCTATATGGCGGGTGCGCTGTTCCTGTTTCCGCTGATCTTCTTCTGGGTGCTGATGTATTCGCGCTATCGCGCGCAGCCGCATATCCTGCGCCGCTACGTTATCCCGCTGCTGCTCCTGGGCGTGCTGTTCTATTTCGGCACGGTCTGGCGGGTCGATCCGTTCATCCTGATCTACACGTCGGTGTTGGGCTATTTCAACCAGGGCAACCCGATGGGCGAGTGGGCGGCGGCCACCCAGGCGGGCTATGAGCCGCTGATCTGGGTCGACCTGCCCGGCGGCATCCTCGTGGTGTTCGTGTCGGTCGTTTTCGTGAACTCGCCCACCGTGTTCCGCATCGTGCGCGGGCTGACCATGGACATCAAGACGCGCGACTACGTGGCCGCCGCCCAGACCCGCGGCGAGGGGCCGTGGTACATCATGCTGTGGGAGATCCTGCCCAATGCGCGCGGACCGCTGATCGTCGATTTCTGCCTGCGCATCGGCTATACCACGATCCTTCTGGGCACGCTGGGCTTCTTCGGGCTGGGCCTGCCGCCGGAAAGCCCGGACTGGGGCTCGACGATCAACGAGGGGCGCAAGCTTTTGTCGATCTACCTACATCCGGCCCTGCCGCCGGCGCTGGCGCTGCTGAGCCTGGTGCTGGGCTTGAACCTGCTGGCTGACGGCCTGCGGGAGGAAAGCCTGAACGACTGATGTCTTTCGGGCTTTCCTCCCGCAGAGCGGGGGTAAGCGGTTTTCGAAGAAAACTGCGGCCCCGCACGGTGACGCAAAGGGAGCCTTAAACCAGGCCCCGAGACATGTTCCGCAAGAGGACGGCCCCCCGCCCTCCCCTTGCCCCGATAGGGAGAGATATGATGGCCAAGATGCAGGATTACGACGGTCCCATCCTCGAGATCGAGAAGCTGTCGATTTCCTTCTTCACCCGGCTTCGGGAAATCCCCGCGGTGATGGAATTCTCGGTTCAGATGCAACCCGGCGAGGCGGTGGGCCTGGTGGGCGAAAGCGGCTGCGGCAAGTCCACCGTGGCGCTCGGCGTGATGCGCGACCTGGGCAAGAACGGACGCATCACCGGCGGCACCATCCGCTACAAGGGCCGCGACATGGGCGAGATGAGCGATGACGAGCTGCGCCGCCTGCGCGGCAACGAGATCGCCATGATCTACCAGGAGCCGATGGCCAGCCTGAACCCGGCCATGAAGATCGGCAAGCAGCTGGTCGAAGTGCCGATGATCCACGAGGGCATCTCGGAGAAGGAGGCCCGCGCCCGCGCGCTGGAGGTGGTCACCGACGTGCGCCTGCCCGACCCCGAGCGGATGCTGAACTCCTATCCGCACCAGCTCTCCGGCGGGCAGCAGCAGCGTATCGTGATCGCCATGGCGCTGATGTCCAAACCCTCGCTGCTGATCCTCGACGAGCCTACGACCGCGCTCGACGTGACGGTGGAGGCCGCGGTGGTCGAACTGGTCAAGGATCTGGGCAAGAAATACGGCACCTCGATGCTGTTCATCTCGCACAACCTCGGGCTGGTCTTGGAAACCTGCGACCGGATCTGCGTGATGTATTCCGGCGAGGCGGTCGAGCGCGGCTCGATCGGGGACGTGTTCGACAAGATGCGCCACCCCTATACCCAGGCGCTGTTCCGCTCGATCCCGCTGCCCGGCGCGGACAAGACCTCGCGCCCGCTGGTGGCGATCCCGGGCAACTTCCCCCTGCCCCATGAGCGCCCGCCGGGCTGCAATTTCGGCCCGCGCTGCGACTATTTCCAGCCCGGGCGCTGCGACGCCCAGGAGATCCCGATGGAGACCGTGCCCGGGGACGAACACCACGGCACCCGCTGCATCCGCTTCGACGAGATCGACTGGGATGCGCCGCCCGCCAAGGTGGTCACCCGCGAGAAGGCCGAGGTGGGCGACGTTGTCCTGAAAATGGACAATCTCAAGAAATACTACGAGGTGGCGGCCAACGCGCTCTTCGGCGGCGGCGAGAAACGGGTGGTCAAGGCCAACGAGACGCTGAGCTTCGAGGCGCGCGAGAGCGAGACCCTGGCCATCGTGGGCGAGAGCGGCTGCGGCAAGTCCACCTTCGCCAAGGTATTGATGGGGCTCGAGACCGCGACCGACGGGCTGATCCTGATGGACGATCATTCCATCGAGGAAATCCCGATCGAGCATCGCGACGCCAAGACCGTGGCCGACATCCAGATGGTGTTCCAGAACCCGTTCGACACGCTCAACCCCTCGATGACCGTCGGCCGGCAGATCATCCGCGCGCTGGAGATGTTCAAGATCGGCAAGAACGAGGCCGAACGCCGCCAGCGGATGCTGGAACTGCTCGACCTGGTGAAACTGCCCCGCGCCTTCGCCGACCGGATGCCGCGCCAGCTCTCGGGCGGGCAGAAGCAGCGCGTGGGCATCGCCCGCGCCTTCGCCGGCGGCGCCCGGATCGTCGTCGCGGACGAGCCCGTCTCGGCTCTGGACGTGAGCGTGCAGGCCGCCGTCACCGACCTGCTGATGGAGATCCAGCGCGAGGAGAAGACCACGCTCTTGTTCATCTCGCACGATCTCAGCATCGTGCGCTATCTCTCCGACCGGGTGATGGTGATGTATCTGGGCCACGTGGTCGAGCTGGGCACCACCGACCAGGTCTTCAGCCCGCCCTATCACCCCTATACCGAGGCGCTGCTCTCGGCGGTGCCGATCGCGGATACCTCGGTCGAAAAGGAGCATATCGTGCTCGAGGGCGACATCCCCTCGGCCATGGACCCGCCGCCGGGCTGCCCGTTCCAGACCCGCTGCCGCTGGAAGAAGCACGTGCCCGGCGATCTCTGCGAACGCGAGGTGCCGCCGGTGCGCCATCTCGAACCGGGCCACCAGGTCAAGTGCCACCTCAGTGACGAGAAGTTCGCCGAGATGACCCCGGTCATCAAGATCGCTGCGGAGTGAGGCAGCGCGGAACGGTCTGCATACGGGACCGGTCCCCCGCATCTACTCGTGGTCAAATGCAGTGGATTTTGTGGGGTGAACCCCCTCATCACACGGAATGAAGCGCGCGCGCAGGGCGCTCCGCTGGCTCTGGTCTCAGCCGCCCCAGATCGCCGCCACATAGGCGCGGGTTTCGGCAAAGGGCGGAATGCCGCCATGCTCGGCCACCGCCATTGGCCCCGCGTTATAGGCCGCCAGCGCAAGGCGCCAGGATTTGAACTTGCGGTATTGCGCGGCGAGATAGCGCGCCCCGCCCTCCAGGTTCTGAAACGGGTCGAGCGGATCGACGCCCAGGCCGCGCGCGGTGTCGGGCATGAGTTGCGCCAGGCCCAGGGCGCCCTTGTGCGATTTGGCCTGCGGGTTCCAGTTGGATTCGCGCTGCACCAGGCGCAGGAACAGGTCTTCGGGTACCGCGTGGCGCTTGGCCGCCGCCCGGGCCATGTCCAGGTATTCGCCGCGATAGCGCCCGTCATAGGCCGGCGCCCGGCCCTCGCCGGCGGATTTCGGCAGAAGGCGGGTGGAGCCGCCGTATTGCTGCGCGGCCCGGCCGTCCAGCAGGTCGAGCTGCGATTTCAGAAGCGTCGCGCGGTTCTTGGTCGAAAGCGTCTCGCCCCCGCCAGGAACAGGCCCCATCACAAGCCCGACCGCCAGCGCCACGGCCCACGTCACCCTGCTGTGCATCCTGTCATGCCCCGCCCGGTTTCCCTTTGCCCCGGTTTCTACACAATCCCGCCCGCGAGTGCAAAACCAACCCGCACGGCCCGCCGGCTCGGGCGCGGAACCGCCCGTTTTCTGCGGTTTCAACCGCTCGGCGCGCGGTATAACCTGCCGGTCACCGGATCGCTCAGATTCGGGCGCGACGCATTCAGGACGCATTCAAGACGGGGAACCTCATGGCCGGGTCAGTCAACAAAGTCATTCTCATCGGCAATCTGGGGCGCGACCCCGAGGTGCGCACCTTCCAGAACGGCGGCAAGGTCTGCAACCTGCGCATCGCCACCTCGGACACCTGGAAGGACCGCAACACCGGCGAACGGCGCGAGAAGACCGAGTGGCACAGCGTGGCCATCTTCAACGAGAACCTCGCCCGCCTGGCCGAGCAACACCTGCGCAAGGGCTCGAAGGTCTATGTCGAGGGCAAGT
>DOIS01000148.1:852-4346 GCA_003511785.1 Paracoccaceae bacterium | reverse complement strand
ACGGATTTGCAATCCGCTGCGTCACCACTCCGCCAACTCGCCCGCCGATGGTGCGGCCTTGCATCTAGCCGATCTGTCGCAGGCTCGCAAGAGCAACTGCGCGTGATTTGCGGTCCCTTCCCGTTGAAGGCGGCGGGGCGATGTGCCAAAACCCTCTGGACCCTTGAACCAGCGAGAGCTCCGGCAATGACCGATTACGCCGCCCGCCGCCGCATGATGGTGGATACCCAGATCCGCCCGTCGGACGTGACCAAATACCCGATCATCGATGCCATGCTCACCGTCCCGCGCGAGGGGTTCGTCCCCGATTCGAAGCGCGAGATCGCCTATGCCGGGCGCAACCTCGAACTGGCGCCGGGGCGCGTCATCCTCGAGCCGCGCACCTTGGCCAAGATGCTGGACGCGCTCAACATCACCGGCGACGAGCTGGTGCTCGATATCGGCTGCGGGCTGGGATATTCCGCCGCGGTCGTGGCGCATATGGCCCAGGCCGTCGTTGCCGTCGAAGAGGACGAGGATCTCGCCCGCGAGGCGCAGCAGGCGCTGGCCGACGCGGGGGCCGACAACGTCATCCTGCATACCGGCCCGTTGATCGAGGGCGCGGCCGAGCACGGACCCTATGACGTGATCCTGGTGCAGGGCGGTGTCGAATGCCTGCCCGATGCCCTGCTCGATCAGCTCAAGGATGGCGGCCGGATCGGCGCGATCTTCATGGAGGGCGCGAACGGCTCCGTGCGCGTGGGCTTCAAGCGCGGCGGCCACATGAGCTGGCGCTTCGACTTCAACGCCGGCGCCCCGGTTCTGCCGGGTTTCGCCACCGCGCGCAGCTTCGCGTTTTGAGCGGGGCCGTGCCGGGCCACTCGGGAGAGCCGCGAATGTCCACAGCCGCAGGAATGATGCGTGGCCTCCGGGGGCTGGCCATGGCCGCCGCGCTTGGACTGGCGGCGCTCGCGCCCACGGATGCGCGCGCCCAGAGCCTGGCCGACACGCTGGTCACGGCCTACAACACCAGCGGGCTTTTGGCGCAGAATCGCGCCCTGCTGCGCGCCGCCGACGAGGACGTGGCGCTGGCCGTCGCGGACCTGCGTCCGGTGATCGACTGGATCATGCGTGCCAGGCGCAATTTCAGCGACTCGCGGACCGGAGGTTTCACCACCGACTCGCAGCGGACCACGGGCTTCGTCGGGCTGAGCGCGCAATGGACCCTTTATGCCGGGGGCGCGAACCGGCTGGGTGTGGACATCGCGAAGGAGGCGGTGCTGGCCACCCGCAACAGCCTCGTCTCGATCGAACAGGCGGTGCTGTTGCGTGCGGTCCGCGCCTATATGAACGTGATCCGCGCCCAGGAAACGGTCAGCCTGCGCGAGAACAACGTGCGGGTCCTGAGCCAGGAACTGCAAGCCGCGCGGGACCGGTTCGAGGTGGGCGAGGTGACGCGCACCGACGTGGCCCTGGCCGAGTCGCGCGTCGCCGAGGCGCGCAGCAACCTGTCGCTGGCCCAGGGCGAACTGATCACGTCCCAGGCCGAGTATGTTACCGCCGTCGGTCAGCGACCGGGCCGGATCGCCGGCCTGCCGCCGCTGCCGCCGCGCCCCGCCACGCTCGATGCGGCCGTGGCCGTGGCTGTGCGCAACCATCCCGACATCCTCGAAGCGCAGCATGAGGTCGCGGGTGCCGAGCTGGGCATCAAGCGCGCCGCCGCCGCCTTTGGCCCCTCGGTCACGGCGAACGCGGAAATGGGCCGGACCGACAATTACGGCAACCGCAACTACAACGACGACGTGTCCCTGACGCTGACCTATCGCCAGCCGGTATTTGCCGGCGGCGCGTTGCCCGCGCAGGTGCGCAAGGTGATGGCCAGCCGCGATGCACGGCGCGCGGCCCTGCTCAACACGCAGCGCGATGTCGTGCAGGAGGTCAGCAACGCCTATGTCAGCCGCGATGCGGCCCGCGCCAGTCTCGCGGCCACGCGCGAACGGGTCGAGGCCGCGCGCATCGCCTTCGAGGGTATCCGCGAGGAGGCGACCCTGGGTGCGCGCACGACTTTGGACGTGCTGGTGGCCGAGCAGGACCTGCTGGATGCCGAGGCGGCGCAGATCAACGCCCAGACCGAACAGTATATTGCCGCCTACGAGCTCCTCGCGGCGCAGGGGTTGCTGACCGCGCAGAACCTCGGCCTGGCGGTCCAGATCTACGATCCCACGGTCTATTACAACCTGGCCAAGGATGCGCCGCCGACGCTGAGCAAGCAGAGCCGCGACCTGAACCGTGTCCTGGAAGCCTTGGGCAGACGCTGACAATTCTCACGATCGGTTGTGAGAAACCCGCGCCTCGGCTACAGTTGGCGCGAGGTGAGAGTGGTGGCCGAGAATGACTGATCCTGTGAAGACCGCCGAGATCGAGGATGTCCTGTCGTCGATTCGTCGCCTGGTGTCCGAGGAAGGCCGGGCCGAGGGCCCGCGCGCCGCAGCCCGGCCCGAGCCGGAGGGGCGGTTGGTCCTGACCCCGGCGCTGCGCGTGGCCGAACCCACCGATGCGGAGGAAGCTCCCGGATCGGAGGCGCCCGAGAGCGGGGCAGGGGACGAGGGGCAGGACACGGCGCCCTGGACCGATCCCGAGGCGACGCTTTACGCAGCGGCCGAGGCCGCCGGTGCCACACCGGATCAACTCGACAGCGCCGAAGATGATGCGGACCGGTCCGACCTGCCTGCGGATCGGGACGAGGCCGAGGGTTTCGAGGCTCGGGTGGAGAGCCTGAACGCGCATGGCGAGCAAGCAGCGCCCGCGTCGGACGGGGAGGCGGAGGTGTCCCGGCAGGATGCACGCGTCTCGGACGCGGACGATGGCGAAGGCAGGGAGGATGATCCCGCGGCGCTGCAGGTCGAGGCGGAGGACGTCGGCGCGGATCGCTCCGAGCCTGCGGCCGATGATGCGCAGGGCGCCACGGACGACGCCGACGGCGAGGCAGGGGACGACCCCACCGACTCGGATCAGACCGGGCCGGAAGCGGATCGGCCTGCAGATGAGCAATCGCAAGGGGATGGCGAGCGGGTCGCCGACGCCGGCGCAACCGCCGTCGAACTGCCCGACAAAGCCTTTTCCGGCTTCGATGCCGGCGCCGATTTCGACGATCCGCCCTGGTCGGCGGAGGCCGAGGACACACGCCCGCTCAGCGCCCGGATCGCCGAGTTGGAACAGCGCATCGGCGAGGCCGACGGTGAATGGGAGCCGGACGGCACCGAGGCCGAGGATTTCTCCGCCGCGGGTGTCGAGACCCTGCAATGGCAGGACCATGTCGACGAGGATCCCGAGAGCGCACGCCCGCGAAAGCTCGACCCCCGGCGCTATGCGGACCTCTCCGATGAGGACGTGCCGCCCGAGGAGGACGACCTCAACATTTTGGGCAGTGACGAGACCTTCCTCGACGAGGAGAGCCTGCGCGAACTGGTGGCCGACATCGTGCGCGAGGAATTGCAGGGCGCGCTGGGCGAACG
>DOIS01000148.1:0-534 GCA_003511785.1 Paracoccaceae bacterium | reverse complement strand
TGCAGGGCGCGCTGGGCGAACGGATTACCCGTAACGTGCGCAAGCTGGTCCGCCGCGAGATCCATCGCGCCCTGACCGCCCAGGAATTCGAATGACCTGACCCGGCCGCGCCATGCCGGCGCGGCGGCGGGGAATGACCGGGTGGGGGCCGGAACGACCCCGTTGGTCCCGTCTGCCTGCTTCGCCCCCGGGTCGATTTCCCGCCCCGCTCAGCCCGCGCCTTGCGCCCGCGCCTGGGGCAGGGTCTGCACCGGGGTCAGCGCCTCGGGGTCCACCACCAGTTCGATCAGGTATCCTGCATCTGACGCCCGCGCGCGCTCCAGCGCGGCGGCGAAATCCTCGGTGCGGTTCACCGCCTCGCCGGGGATGCCGAAAGAGGCGGCATAGGTCACGAAATCGGGATTGGTCAGCCCGGTCGAGATCACCCGCGCCGGGTAATGCCGCTCCTGGTGCATGCGGATCGTGCCATACATGCCGTTATTGACCACGATGAAGATCACCGCCGCCCCGTGATGGCGCGCGGTGGCCAGCTCC
>DOIS01000281.1:10055-10266 GCA_003511785.1 Paracoccaceae bacterium | reverse complement strand
GGCCAGTACTTGTCCACCCGGAACGAGCCCGGCGGGAACACGCCCTGTTCGTGGCTATAGGGCCGGTCCCAGTCCTTCACCAGGTCCTGCATCGTGTGCGGAGCGTGTTTCAGCGGGTTGTTCTCGCGGTCGATCCGCCCTTCCTCGATCGCGCGGATCTCGTCGCGGATCGCCAGCATGGCGTCGCAGAACCGGTCCAGCTCGGCCTTGG
>DOIS01000281.1:0-9727 GCA_003511785.1 Paracoccaceae bacterium | reverse complement strand
ACCGGTCCAGCTCGGCCTTGGTCTCGCTCTCGGTGGGCTCGATCATCAAGGTGCCCGCCACCGGCCAGCTCATGGTCGGCGCGTGGAACCCCGCATCCATCAGCCGCTTGGCGATATCGTCGACCGTCACGCCCGCGCTCTCGGCGAAGGGGCGGGTGTCGATGATGCATTCATGCGCCACGCGCCCGTTCCTGCCCCGATAGAGCACGTCATAGGCGCCCTCCAGCCGGTCGGCGATGTAGTTGGCGTTCAGGATCGCCACCCGCGTGGCCTGGGTCAGCCCCTCGCCGCCCATCATCAGGCAATAGGCCCAGGAGATCGGCAAGAGCGAGGGCGAGCCATAGGGCGCGGCCGAGACCGGCCCTTCGGCGCCGCCGGTGACGGGATGGCCGGGCAGGTGCTCGACCAGGTGTTCCTTGACCCCGATCGGCCCCATGCCGGGGCCGCCGCCGCCATGCGGGATGCAGAAGGTCTTGTGCAGGTTCAGGTGGCTCACGTCGCCGCCCAGGTCGCCGGGGCGGCTCAACCCCACCATGGCGTTGAGATTGGCCCCGTCGATATAGACCTGCCCGCCGTGCTCATGGGTGATTGCGCAGACCTCTTTCACCTCTTCCTCGAACACGCCATGGGTCGAGGGATAGGTAATCATGCAGCCTGCCAGGTTCTCCGAGTGCTTCTCGGCCTTGGCCCGGAAATCCTCGAGGTCGATATCGCCGCGCGCGTCGCATTTCACCGCGACCACCTTCCAGCCCACCATCTGGGCGCTGGCGGGGTTGGTGCCATGGGCGTTCATCGGGATCAGGCAGATGTTGCGATGCCCCTCGCCCTTCGCCCGGTGCCAGGCCGCGATGGTCAGGAGCCCGGCATATTCCCCCTGCGCCCCCGAATTGGGCTGCATCGAGATCGCCGCATAGCCGGTGATCGCGCAGAGCTTCTCCGACAGGTCCTCGATCAGGTGGGCATAGCCCTGCGCCTGGTCGGCGGGCACGTAGGGGTGCAGCTCGGAAAACTCCGGCCAGGAGATCGGCATCATCTCGGCCGCCGAGTTGAGCTTCATCGTGCAGGAGCCCAGCGGGATCATCGCCCGGTCCAGCGCCAGGTCGCGGTCGGCCAGCCGGCGCATGTAGCGCATCATCTCGGTCTCGGCCCGGTTCATGTGGAAAATCGGGTGTTCGAGATAGGCGCTCTGCCGCACCAACGCCTTGGGCAGCCGGTAGTCGGGCGAGAGGTCCGCATCCTCGAGAATGATCCCGAAGGCGCGCCAAACGGCAAGGATGGTTGCAGGCCGCGTCGCCTCGTCCAGGGTGATGCCCACCTTGGTCTCGCCCACGCGGCGCAGGTTCACGCCCTCGCGCACCGCGGCCTGCAAGACGCCGCGCTGGAGAAGCCCCACGTCCACCGTGATCGTGTCGAAGAACTGCGCGGGCTCCACCCGGAAGCCCGCGGCCTCCAGCCCCTTGGCTAGGCGCACGGTCTTGCGATGGATGCGCTGCGCGATGGCCTTGAGCCCTTGCGGCCCATGAAACACCGCGTAGAAGCCCGCCATGACCGCCAGCAGCGCCTGCGCGGTGCAGACGTTGCTGGTCGCCTTCTCGCGGCGGATGTGCTGCTCGCGAGTCTGAAGGCTCAGGCGATAGGCGCGGTTGCCGTGCGCGTCCACACTGACGCCCACCAGGCGGCCGGGCATGGCGCGGGCGAATTGCTGGCGCGTGGCCATGTAGGCCGCATGCGGCCCGCCATAGCCCATGGGCACCCCGAAGCGCTGGGTCGACCCCACGGCGATGTCGGCCCCCATCGCGCCCGGCTCTTTCAGCAGGGTCAGCGACAACGGATCGGCGGCGACGACGCCGATGGCCTGGTGCTCGTGCAGCGCGGTGATGGCATCGGTGAAATCGCGCAGGTGCCCATAAGTGCCAGGATACTGGAAGATCGCGCCGAACACGCGGCTTGGGTCGAAGGCCTCGGGGTCGCCCTTGATCACCGCGATGCCCAGCGGGGCCGCGCGGGTCTCGATCACCGCGATGTTCTGGGGATGACAATTCTCGTCCACGAAGAAGGCCTTGGCCTTCGACTTGGCCACGCGCTGCGCCATGGTCATCGCCTCGGCGCAGGCGGTCGCCTCGTCCAGAAGCGAGGCATTGGCGATCTCCAGCCCGGTGAGGTCGCTGACCATGGTCTGGTAGTTCAAAAGCGCCTCGAGCCGCCCTTGGCTGATCTCGGGCTGATAAGGCGTGTAAGCAGTATACCAGGCCGGGTTCTCCAGGATGTTACGCTGGATCGCCGGCGGCGTGACCGTGCCGTGATAGCCCTGCCCGATCAGCGAGGTGAGCACGGTGTTCTTCTCGGCCACCTGCCGCATGTGCCACAAAAGCTCACGCTCGGACTTGGCCTTGCCGAAATCCAGCGGCGTCTCCTGGCGGATCGCCTGCGGCACGGTCTGGTCGATCAGCGCCTCCAGGTTGTCGGCGCCCACCACCTTCAGCATCTCGGCCATCTCCGTGGGCGAGGGGCCGATATGGCGGCGGTTGGCGAAATCATAGGGCAGGTAGTCGGTGGGTTCGAACGTCATTCCCCGGTGTCCTCCTGGCAACGCGAGCAGAGGCAGCGCTGCGCCCCCGTCCTTCTTTTCTCTCAGTAACTTCCGCTGGCGTCCCAAAATCCTCCCCGAGGATTTTGACAAAACTTTCCGCGAAAGTTTTGCGCGGGATCAGCCGATGAACGCCTTGTAGGTGGCCACGTCCATGTAGTCGTCCATGGGCGCCAGATCGCTGGCCTTGATCTTGAAGAACCACGCCTCGCCCTCGGGGTCGTCGTTGACCTTGGCCGGGTCGTCCACGATGGCGTCGTTGATCTCGACGATCTCGCCGTCGAGCGGCGCCATGATGTCGGAGGCGGCCTTGACGCTCTCGATCACCACGATCTCGTCATCCTTGCTCACCGTCTGGCCGACCTCGGGCAGTTCGACGAAAACCACGTCGCCCAACTGCTCGGCGGCGTGGACGGTGATGCCCACGGTGATCACGTCCCCGTCGGCGTCCAGCCATTCATGTTCTTCGGTGTATTTCATGGGGTCTCCCCTGGTTCAGCGTTTGAAATTGGCCGCCACGAAGGGCAGCGTCTCGACCGTGACGGGCAGGCGCTTGCCACGCAACTCCCCGTAAAGCGTGGTCCCCGGCGCGGCCATGTCAACCGGGACGTAACCCATGGCGACCGGCCCGCCCACCGTGGGCCCGAAGCCGCCCGAGGTGATCCGGCCCACCGGATCGCCGCCCTCGGCCTCGGCGTAAAGCGCGACCCCCTCGCGCATCGGCGCGCGGCCCTGGGGGCGCAGCCCGACCCGGCGGCGCGCGGGCCCGGCCTCGATCTGGTCCAGCACCGCCCCGGCACCCGGAAAGCCGCCCTCCCGCGCGCCGCCGCGCCGACGCAGCTTCTGGATCGCCCAGGCCAGACCCGCCTCGGCGGGCAGGGTGGTCGTGTCCATGTCGTGCCCGTAGAGACATAACCCCGCCTCCAGCCGCAGCGAATCGCGCGCGCCCAGCCCGATCGGGGCCACGTCCTCATGCGCCAGAAGCCGCCGGGCCAGCGCCTCGG
The DNA here is from genome assembly GCA_003511785.1 of Paracoccaceae bacterium. Classification (GTDB taxonomy): domain Bacteria; phylum Pseudomonadota; class Alphaproteobacteria; order Rhodobacterales; family Rhodobacteraceae; genus UBA7951. The sequence continues at coordinate 6,136 of DOIS01000281.1, read as the reverse complement.
CCGCCGCCTCGGGCACGGAAATCTCGAACCCGTCCTCCCCGGTATAGCCCGAGCGCGACACCCAGCACTCCGCGCCCTCTAGCTCCACCGTCGCCACATCCATGAAGCGCATCTCGCGCACGCCCGGGGCCAGCTCGGCCAACACCGCCTCGGCGCGCGGGCCCTGCAGCGCCAGCAGCGCGCGGTCGGTGATCTCCTCGACCGCGATCTCCGGCTCCAGCGCCGCGCGCATCCGGGCGATGTCCCGGGCCTTCACCGCGGCATTGGCCACGGCGAAGAGGTGATCGCCCCGGTTGGCGAACATCAGGTCGTCGAGAATGCCGCCGTTCTCGTCGGTGAACAGCCCGTAACGCTGCCGCCCCTCGGCCAGGCCCAGCACGTCCTGCGGCACCAGCCGCTCGAAGGCGCCCGCCACGTGGTCCCAGTCGCGCCCGCGCAGGATCACCTGGCCCATGTGGCTCACGTCGAACAGGCCCGCCTTCTCGCGGGTCCAGCCATGTTCGGCCATGATGCCCTCGAACTGCACCGGCATGGCATAGCCGGCAAAGCCCACCATCCGCGCGCCCAATTCCTCGTGCAGCGCGCTCAGCGGCGTGCGCTCAAGATCGCCCATGGCGTCCCCCGTCCGTCCGGGCCGTGTGATGGTGTCATCATCCGGCATCCCATTTCCCGCGCGGCTCCGGCCACGCGATGCGATGCCCCCTCTGTCCTTTCGCCTGAGATCGTTACCCCTTCGGCGGGCGCCACGCGCGCCTCTCTCCAGAGTGTCTTTCGTGCAAACGGTCCTGAGGGCCTGAGCGTTTCCGGGGCGGTTGCGCCTTCGGCACCGGCGGCTGCCGGGTTCTCCCACATGCACGCGGCGGACCCTAGCGATGTCGCCCGGCGAGGGCAAGGGGGCTTGCCTGGACCGACGCCCCGGCCTTCCTCTTGCGGGAAATACTTCGGGGGGAGGCCGCAGGCCGGGGGGCAGAGCCCCCCACCAGATAAATCGAATGCGCGCAGCGCGCCTTCGGGATCAGAACAGGGTGAAATACTCCGCCTGTTCCCACTCCGAGACCGCCGCGAGATACCGCTCCCATTCCGCCCGCTTGAGATGAACGAGATACTCGACCACCTCCTCACCCATCTCGCGGCGATAGAGTTTCGAGCGCGCGAAGGCCTCGATCGCCGCGCCGAGATTGCCGGGCAGTTCCGCGTGTTCCGCGCCATAGGGCGTTTCCGTCGGCGGCGGCGGGGTCAGGCCCGCGCGGATGCCCTCCAGCCCGGCCAGGATCTGCGCGGCGAAGGCGTAATAGGGGTTGGCGCTTGTGTCCGGCGCGCGGTTCTCGATACGCGCGGCATTGCCCTCGGGGTCCAGAAGCGCGCGGATCATCGCGCCGCGATTGTCCTGCCCCCACTGGATGCGGTTCGGCGCAAGCTGGAACGGCTGATACCGCTTGCAGCTGTTCACCGTGGGCGCGATCAGTAGGCTTGAGGCCGCCGCGTGTTCCAGAAGTCCGGCGATCCAGCCTGCCGCTTCGGCGGTTAACTCGCCCGCCCCGTCGGGGGTGAAGAGGTTGCGGCCCGTGGCATTCTCGATCACCGACTGGTGGATGTGCCAGCCATTGCCGAAGACATTGTCGAGCCTCGGCTTGGGCATGAAACTGGCCAGCAGCCCCCGCGCGGCGCAGGTCTCGCGCACCATGGCGCGGAACAGCACCATGGCGTCGGCCTGCCCCATCGGATCGCCCGGGGCGAAGGTGCATTCGATCTGGCTGGGCCCCATCTCGATTTCGAGCGAGCGCAGGTCGAGCCCCAGCCCCTCGGCATTGCGGCGCAGATCGTCCATCAGCGACGCGATCTCGCCATAGCGCGCGTCGGTCAGGAACTGGTAGCCCTGGTTGGTCGCCCGCGTGCCCGGCGGGCGCGGCGGCATGGTGGTGCCGGCGTGTTCCAGCGCCGGATCGGTGCGGGCGAACACGTGGAACTCCACCTCCAGCCCCATGCAGGCCTCCATCCCGCGCTCGGCCAGCCGGTCGATGGCGCTCTGCAGAAGCGTGCGGGAGGCGAAGGGAATCGCGGCCCCGTCGCGCTCGACCACGTCGCAGATCAGCCAGGCGGAATGCGGCGCCCATGGCAGCACGCGGAACGTCGCGGGGCGCGGCACCAGCATCACGTCGCTGGCGCCCCGCATCGGGCTGTCGCCCCGGCCCGACCAGATGTCGAACACGGTGCGGTGCGACGTGTCCTTGAGGAGCAGCGTCGAGGGCACGTTGAGCCCCGAGCGCAAGGCGCCCGGCAGGGCGCGCGCGGTCAGGGTCTTGCCGCGCAGGATGCCGTGCTGGTCGGGAAAGACCAGGCGCAGGGTCTCGATCCCCTCCTCTTCCACGCGCGCCAGCAGGCGGGCGGCGGCGGCGATCTCGCCGGCGTCCAGCAGCCCCCGGCGGGCCAGCCGCCCCTGGGCCAGGTCGGCCTCAGACATGGGCATCCCAGGGACAGGCGGCGCGGCGCGCGGCGTCGCTCTCGGCGGTGGCGGCGGCGAGGTCCTCGCCCGTGGCCAGCGCGTCGTTTGACACCGGCCCGGTCAGCGCGGCCGGATCGGTGCCGTTCTTCATCGGCAGCGCCTCCTCGCGCCCCTCCTTCACCGCCGCAATGGCCGCGCGCAGCATCCGGCGATAGCGGATGATGCCCACATCGGTCTTGCCCAGGTGCTCCTAGGTGCGGTCCTGTATCCGCCCCATGCTCTCCACCGCCCATTGGTCGTGCACGTTGATGTCGAGCCCCATGCCGGTATAGGTCTCGGTCGCCTGCTCGCGCGGGTCGTAACCATAATTGTTACGCTTGTTCTTGAGCGGCGCATAGTCCGGCAGGCGGTGTTCCTTGAGCCGCTGTTCGCGCATCAGGGGCTTGTTCACCGGGGCGTCGAAACCGGTGAACATGGAATACCAGTAGCAAGTGTAATCGTCGATCGGCACGTGCCACTGGGTGATGGTCATCTCGCGGCTCATGGGGATGCAGATCGCCTCGGGGAAGATCTGGTTGGTGACGCGCACATGGGTGCGCCCGTCGTCGAGCCGGCGCAGCGCGGTCAGGCGCAACCCGTAATCGGTTTCGTCCACCTGGATCTCGGGGCGGGGATACTCGCGCAGGAGCCGCGTCATGGGGATGTTGGTATCCGCCGCGCTGTCGCGGAACTGCTTGCCGTAGCTGTCGGCGGGGTCCTCGTCCTGAAGGAAGCGGTGCAGGAAGGAGGCGTGCGCCGGGTCGATACCCACCTCCATCGCTTGGAGCCAGTTGCATTCCCACAGCCCCTTGAAAGCAAAGACATGGGTGTCGGGCGCACGGAAACAGTCGAAATTCGGGAAGGGCGGCGGATCGCCCGGCCCCATATAGGCCCAGATGATGCCGTTCCTTTCCACCACCGGATAGGCGGCGGTCCTGATCTTCTCGTGCATGCGCGAGCCCTCGGGCTCGCCGGGCTGTTCCACGCATTGGCCCGAGCGGTCGAAATGCCAGCCGTGGAAAGGGCAGCGCAGGCCGCCATCCTCGAGCCGGCCGAAGCACATGTCGGCGCCGCGATGCGGGCAGTGCCGCCCGATCAGGCCCAGCTTGCCGCCGCTGTCGCGGAAGAGCACGAGGTCCTCGCCCGGCAGGCGCACGGGGGCGACCGGGCGGGCGCCCTGCAACTCCTCGGCCAGCGCGGCGGGCTGCCAGTAGCGACGCAGCACCTCGCCCGCATCCGTGCCCGGGCCGACCCGGGTCAGACTGTCGTTCATCTCCTGGCTGATCATCGTCCGGGCCTCCCTGAGGGCTTGACGGCTGTGCGTTATACGCACAAATTGACTGATACTCGACCAGATTGCGCCATGCCTTTCAGACTGTCAAGGAACCGGCCGCCATGCCCGCCACGCCCCAGAACCGCGACATCGCCGCGACCTTCGCCAAGGGAATGGCGGTGCTCGCCGCCTTCGACGGGAGGAGCGCCGCGCTGACCCTGGCCGAGATCGCACGCCGCGCGGGGCAGGACCGGGCGGCGGCGCGGCGCGGGGCGCTGACGCTGGTGGCGCTGGGATACCTGCGGCAGGAGGGGCGGGCCTTCTCGCTCACGCCCAAGGTGCTGGGGCCGGCGGGCGCCTATCTCCAGGCGCACGGGGTGGGTCGGCTGGTGCAGCCGGTGCTGAATCATCACGCCGCGGAGATCGGGCGCGAGATCACGCTGGCCACCCGGGACGGGGTCGAGGTGCTGCTGGTGGCGCAATCGACGGTGCAGGACGGGCCGGTCTCACAGGGGTTCACCGCCGGAAGCCGCCTGCCGCTGGTCTCGACCGCGCTGGGGCGGATGCTGCTGGCCTGCGAGCCGCAGGCCGAGGCCGAGGCGTTGGTCGACCAGGCCCCGCGCGTGACGCATAGCGCCGACAGCCTGACCGATCCGCGCAGGATCAAGACGCGCATCGTCACCGCCCGCGCGCATGGCGTGGCGCGCACCGATGGCGAGTTCGAGCCGGGCATCCTGGGCCTGGCGGTGCCGGCCAGCGCGCCGGGTGCGCGGGCGGTGGTGCTGGGCACCTCCTTCCCGCGCGGCCCGGCGGCCGAGGCGCAGGGTGCCCGCGCCCTGGCGGGATTGCGCGACTGCGCCGCCGAGCTGCGCCGGGCGGGGGCGATCGAGATGCTGTGACGGCTCAGCGCAGTTCCGCCAATTCGCTGCCGGTCCAGTAGTAGAGAAATTCGCAGGCCGTGCCCTGCGGCTGGCACATGGACAGCGAGCCGCCCACCGCCACGGCCATGTTGCCGTTGCTCAGAGGTTGCAGCCGCACGCCCAGCGCCAAAAGCTCCAGCGGCTCGCGCGGCGTGCCGGGGCGGGAACTGAGAAAGACGCTGGCCTGGCACATCGAGGCGCCGCAGAACGGGCGCGGATGGCCGCTGCGACAGGTGATCTCGCGCCAGTCGAGCACGATGTCGGGCTGCCCGTCGCCGTCGATCTCGCCTGCGAGAAAGGCGGCCGGCCCGGCATCCGCCGGGCCGTTGCAGCCCCGGGCCAGCGCCGCCTCGGCCTCGGCGCGCGGCGTGACGGGGGCGGACGGCGTGGCGGGAGCGGCGGTCGCCCAGGGCTGGCCGACGGTGGCGAACATCTGGGCGCAATGGCGGCGCAACTGGCCGTGCGCCTCGGCGAAGCCCGCGGTGGGGAGCGCGAGCCGACCGGCCTCGCCGTGCAGTACCATCTCCGGCGCGGCGGGTATCGCGGCGAAGAGCGGGTCGGCGGCGCCCAGATCGACGCTCCAGGACCAGGTGAGTTCGTCGGCGTTGAGCGGCGGCAGGCGGAACCCCTGCCCGCCCGCCTCGACGATCAGGTCGTCGCGAGATTGGCGAAAGCCGCCCGGCAGGGGCAGCGCGTCCAGGTCCAGCCGCAGGCGCAGCGCGTCGCGCGGCGTGACGGTGGGCTCCATGTTGCCGGTCTCGAGCGCCGAGAGCCCGCGCGGCGAGCGCTCGCCGCAGGTCAGGCTGAGCGCGCCGCCGGGCAGTTGCATCGTGGCAACGAAGAAGGATCCGTCGTCGTAGGACCGCATCTGCCAGCCCTGCGCAAGGACAGGACCGGCGAGGCAGGCCAGCGCCAGGACCAGCCCGGCCGCAAGCCCCGCGCGACTACTGCGCAACCCAGGCGCCCTGCGCATCGCGGCATCGCTGCGTCTCGACCTGTCCGGTGCGGGTGACGGTTCCGGCGCGGAACTGGTGGCGCAGGGTGACGCAGGCGCCCTGCACGCCGATCACCTGCACGTTGCCGCGGCTGCCGCTTTCGGCATTGGTCCAGTCGCGGCGCGCGCCGGTGACGGGGCCGGGGGCCGGCAGCGCGTCGGCGGCTGCGGTCATCGTCGCGATGTCGGCCGGGGTCAGGCCGGTATCGGACAGCATCCGCGAAAGCGGCTTGGCCCCGGCCGGGACGGCGATGGCCAGGGTCAGCGCGGCGGCAAGCGCGGCGGCGACTTGGCGGTAGGGGGTCATGGCGGCTCGGATCCTCGGCTGGGGGTCGGGGTCAGGATAGGGGGCGCCCGGGCTTTGCCGCAACGGGGGATTTGCACCCGGGCGCGGAATGGCTAGCTTGGCCCGGGGGCGCGAAGCGGCCCCTGCCGCCAGCGCAACCGGAACAAAGGGCCGCCCACAT
>DOIS01000008.1:4884-17571 GCA_003511785.1 Paracoccaceae bacterium | reverse complement strand
CCCCGCCCCCCCGCGTCGCGCCCTGCCGCCACTCAACCGGAAGGCAAAGCGAACCGCAACAGCGGAAATGTAAAGCGGGGGAAGGGGATACCGCGCCGGGCCGGGTCGGGTTACACAGGGCGCCGGGACCAAGGGGAGGAGAAGATCATGCGGCACGCGGAAGACGTGACATTCGGCGGCTCGGGGCTGGACCGCGCCGCCCATATCCGCGCCGATGACGCGGCCTTGGCCCGGGCGCGCGCGCATCCCGAGGCCGGGGCGGTCGTTCTGTGGCACGGCAAACCGCTGGTCGAGGGCGAGGGTCTGGACCGGCTGGCAAGGGTACCGCTGGCGCATCCCGTGCTGAACGCGGGGCTGGCCCGGCCGGTGGATGCGCCGGTGCTTCTGGGCGTCGAAGAGGATCGTCCGCTCTTCGCGGTGGACATCTCCGGCTGGCAGCCCGAGGACCAGGAGACCGCCACCGTCGGCGCCTTCGTCGATCCTTCGCTGCAACGCCATCCCGACCTGCCCGAGGCCACCGCCTTTGCCGAGCTGCGCCGGATCATGACCCGGCTCGACATCCGCGACGCCGAACTGGCCGCCAGCGCGCGCGCCGTGATCGGCTGGCACGACACCCACCTGTTCTGCGCCCGCTGCGGCGCGCCCAGCCGCATGGTGCAGGGCGGCTGGCAACGGCACTGCCCCTCCTGCGGGGCCAGTCACTTCCCGCGCACCGACCCGGTGGTCATCATGCTGATCACCCACGGCAATTCGGTGCTGATGGGCCGTTCGCCCGGCTGGCCCGAGGGGATGTATTCGCTGCTGGCCGGCTTTGTCGAACCCGGCGAGACGCTCGAGGCGGCCGTGCGCCGCGAGGTGGCCGAGGAGGCGGGCATCCGGGTGGGCGCGGTGTCCTACCTGGCCAGCCAGCCCTGGCCGTTCCCGGCCTCGCTGATGATCGGCTGCGCCGGCGAGGCACTGACGCGCGAGATCACGCTGGACCCGGCCGAACTGGAAGATGCGATCTGGGTCACGCGCGAGGACATGGCAGAGGCATTCGCGGGCGTGCATTCCTTCATCAAACCCGCACGAAAGGGCGCAATTGCGCATTTTCTTCTGGAAAACTGGCTTGCAGACCGGCTGGATTAAGCGGACACTTCGCCAAAAACCGACACCCGAGGCAGGCAGCATGCAGTTTTCCAGCAAGGAAGATATCGAGGCGCCGATCGACGCCGTCTTCGCGATGCTTTCCGAATTCGAGACCTTCGAACGCAGGGCGATCCGGCGCGGCGCCGAGGTGCAGCGCAGCGGAGACCTTCGTCCGCCCCGCGTCGGCATGAGTTGGGACGCACGCTTCGTGTTGCGTGGCAAGACGCGCGATCTGCATATCGAGTTGACCGAGTATCAGCCGCCCAACGGCATGAAATTCGCCGCGAGCTCGCCGAACCTGCAAGGCGGGTTTGCGATTGAGCTGATGGCCCTGTCGCCACGCCGCACGCGGGTCTCGATCAAGGTCACTGTGGACCCCAAGACGCTCGCCGCGCGGTTGCTGTTGCAATCGCTGCGACTGGCCAAGAAGAACCTCAACAAGCGGTTCAAGCTGCGCTTCGCCAACTTCATCAAGGACATGGAAGAGCGGCACAGCCGCCGCGCGTGATCCGGGCCGGGCTCAGGGCGTGACCGCCCAGAGGCGTTGCGCCTCGGTCTCGACCGCGCAGGGCCGCAGCGCCCGCAGCCGGGCCAGCGCGCGGTCCGGGGCCTCGCCGGTCTCGACCATCAGCCGCAGCACGGCCATACCCGACCGCCCGCAGCCGCCCCGGCAATGGACCAGCACGCGCCCGCCCCCGGTCAGCGTCCGGCGGGCGGACCCGCTGACCTCGGGCCAGAGCGCGGCGATGTCAGCATCCGGGCCGCCAAAATCCGGCACCGGCAGATGCGCCCAACGGCACCCCATCCGTTGCAGGTCGAAGCCCAGGTTGGCGGCCCCGGCGGCCTCCATCCCGGCCTCTGTCGTCATCGAGATGACCAGCCCCGGCGCCCAGTCACGGATCAGCGCCAGATCCCCGGCATAATCTCCGCCCACGCCCGGCATGGCGCAAAGCGCCAGCGCCCCGCCCCCGACGGCAAGCGCGTAGAGCGCCAGGTTGCCGCCCGGCTGCGCGTCCATGGTCCCCTCCCAGCGGCGCGGCGCCGCGTGCGGAGCTTATCACGAGAACAATACCGGGCAAACCAAGCCGCTTGCACCTCTCGATCGTCCGGGCAATCCTGCCGTCATGCAGGACGACGAGGCAGAACCCCGCACCAAATGGGCCGAGGACCGCACGATCCTCGCCAATGAGCGCACCTTCGTGAGCTGGAATGGCGCCGGGCTGGGCGCGGTCGGCGTGGCGATCGGGTTTCAGGCCGTGTTCGGCAAGGCGCAGCCCACCTGGATGGCGAAACTGGTCGCCTCGCTGTTCCTGCTGGTCGCTCTGGTGATCTTCTGGTCGGCCTGGGTCCAGACCCGCAAGACGCAGAAACGCCTGGACCAACACGACGCCCAGGCCCGCAGCACGCGCAGTTTCACGCGGCTGACCGTGCTGCTGACCGTGGCCACGCTGGCCACCGGCGGCGTGCTCTGGAGCCTCTGACCCCTTCGCAGGTGGACGCCGCCCGCCCGCCGCTTTACCCTGCCGGTCCATGACGAATCCCGCACGGCTGACATGACCGACACCGCTCCCGCCTATCAGGTGCTTGCCCGTAAATACCGGCCCGAAACCTTCGCCGACCTGGTCGGGCAGGAGGCGATGGTGCGCACGCTCAAGAACGCCTTCGAGACCGACCGCATCGCGCAGGCCTTCATCATGACCGGCATCCGCGGCACCGGCAAGACGACCACCGCGCGGATCATCGCCAAGGGCATGAACTGCATCGGCCCGGACGGACAGGGCGGGCCGACCACCGATCCCTGCGGCCAATGCGAGCATTGCCGGGCGATCATGGAAAGCCGCCATGTCGACGTGATGGAGATGGACGCGGCCTCGCGCACCGGCGTGAACGACATCCGCGAGATCATCGACAGCGTGCGCTACCGCGCGGCCTCGGCGCGCTACAAGATCTACATCATCGACGAGGTGCACATGCTCTCGAACAGTGCGTTCAACGCGCTGCTCAAGACGCTGGAAGAGCCGCCCGAGCATGTGAAGTTCATCTTCGCCACGACCGAGATCCGCAAGGTGCCGGTCACGGTGCTCTCGCGCTGCCAACGCTTCGACCTGCGCCGGATCGAGCCCGAGGACATGGGCGCCATGCTGCGCCGCATCGCCGGGGCCGAGGGCGCGCAGATCGCCGACGACGCGCTGGGGCTGATCATCCGCGCGGCCGAGGGCTCGGCGCGCGACGCCACCTCGCTGCTCGACCAGGCAATTTCCCACGGCCATGGCGAGACCACGGCAGATCAGGTTCGCGCGATGCTGGGGCTGGCCGACCGGGGGCGGGTGCTGGACCTGCTGGAGATGATCCTGCGCGGCGACGCCGGCGGTGCGCTGAACGAGCTGGGCGCGCAGTATGCTGAGGGCGCGGACCCGCTGGCGGTGCTGCGCGACCTGGCCGAGATCACGCATTGGGTCTCGGTGGTCAAGATCACCCCGGACGCGGCGCAGGATCCGACCGTCTCGCCCGACGAGCGCGCGCGCGGCCAGGCCCTGGCCGAATTGCCGATGCGGGTGCTCTCGCGGATGTGGCAAATGCTGCTGAAATCGCTCGAGGAGGTTGCAAGCGCGCCGAGTGCGATGATGGCCGCCGAAATGGCGGTGATCCGCATGACCCACCTGGCCGACCTGCCCACACCCGAGGAGTTGGTGCGCAAGCTGCGCGATGCCCCGCCCCCGCCCGGCCCGAATGGCGGCGGTGGAGGGCGCCCGGCACCGGCCGCGCAGGGCGGGGGGATGGCGCAGGCGCCCATGGGCCATGGCGGGAGCGCGGCGCCCCCCCGGTCCGGCGGGCCGCAAGCCGCGCTCGCGGCTGCCCCGCAGGAGGCGCTGGCGCATTACCCGAGTTTCGAGCACGTGCTCGATCTGATCCGCGCCAATCGCGACGGCAAGCTGCTGGCCGATGTCGAATGCGACCTGCGGCTGGTCAGCTACCAACCCGGCCGGATCGAATTCCAGCCCACCGACCGCGCCCCCGCAGACCTCGCCCCCAGATTGGGCAGCGCGCTGCACCGCTGGACCGGCAACCGATGGGCCGTGAGCGTGACCAACGAGGGCGGCGCGCCGACGGTGGACGAGGTCCGCAACGCCGAGAAATACGCGCTGGAGGAACAGGCGAAGGCACATCCGTTGGTCCAAGCGGTGCTGGAGCGGTTTCCCAAGGCGAAGATCACCGAGATCCGCACCCCCGACCAGATCGCCGCCAGCGCCCAGGCCGAGGCGCTGCCCGAGGTGGAGGACGAATGGGACCCGTTCGAGGACGGTTGATCCGCAAAGCGGATCAACCGAGCGGGACAGAGCGGATCGCGCAGCGATCTGCGGAGTCCCGCACGCAAGTCGAAAGCGCCACGCCCGCACAGTTCTTCGACCGAGTGACGAGAGCGCCTCGCCGCATGGCCCGCTCTTTGCGCCTCCCGTCCGGCCTGCGCCTCTGGCACATCGCCATCTTCGCCGCCTGCCCCACCCCGGCCCTGGCCGACGCCTGCGCGCAGGTCCGCCCCCGCTGGCAGCCCGGCACCGAGGTCACGCTCCTCTCCGAGACATTGGCGCTCGCCACCACGCCGGTTTCGCTGGCGCTCATCCTGGCCAGCGTGATCTGCCTGCGCTTCCGGCTGCAATGGGCCACGCTCGGCGTGGTCGTGGCCTGGACCGCTTGGGTCTCGGTGCTCGCCTTCCTGCCGCCCGGCGAGACCCGCGCCCGCGCCATAGCCGAGGGCTGCGTCGGCTCGCCCGCCTTGTTCATCGGGCTCGTCGCTGCAATATGTGTGGCAATGATCCTTTACACCTCCCCGCGTGGGGACCAGCACGGAGACTGACATGCTCAAGGGACTCGGTGGACTTGGCGACATGGCCAAGATGATGAAATCCGCCCAGGAATTGCAGACCAAGATGGGTGAGATGCAGGAAGAGCTGCACAACATCACCGTCACCGGAGAGGCCGGCGCCGGTCTGGTCAAGGCCACCGCCTCGGCAAAGGGCGAGTTGAAGGGGCTCGACATCGACCCGTCGATCTTCAACGGCGACGACAAGGAAGTGGTCGAGGACCTGATCCTGGCCGCGATCAAGGACGCGCAGGGCAAGGCCCGCGAGCGCGCCCAGGAAGAGATGGCCAAGCTGACCGAGAGCATGGGCCTTCCGAAGGACGTGAAACTCCCCTTCTGACCTCCCGGCTTCCTCTTGCCAAAATACTTCGGGGGAGACGCGCGGCACGCGCGACGGGGGCAGCGCCCCCTGCCCCCGCCAGCCCCGGAACGCGCCGCGTGAGTTCGAACCGAGACATCGACGACCTGATCGACCTGATGGCGCGTCTTCCGGGGCTGGGGCCACGCTCGGCCCGGCGCGCGGTGCTGCACCTCATTCGCAAGCGCGGGCTGCTGCTGGCGCCTCTGGCCCAGGCCATGCAGCGGGTGGCCGACACCGCCCGCGAATGCCTCAACTGCGGCAATGTGGGCACGGCCGATCTCTGCGACATCTGCCAGAGCGAGAAACGCGAAACCGGCGAGATCTGCGTGGTCGAGGACGTGGCCGATCTCTGGGCGATGGAACGCGCGGGCGTGTTCAAGGGGCGGTATCACGTGCTGGGCGGCACGCTCTCGGCGCTGGGCTCCATCGGCCCCGAGGACCTGCGCATCCCGCGCCTGCTGGACCGGGTGGCGGCCGAGAACGTGACCGAAGTAATCCTGGCGCTGAACGCCACCGTCGATGGCCAGACCACGGCCCATTACATCGCCGACCAGTTGGAAGGGCGCGTGCGGCTCACGTCGCTGGCCCAGGGCGTCCCCATCGGGGGCGAGTTGGACTATCTCGACGACGGCACGATCAACGCAGCCCTGCGCGCGCGCAAGGACATCTGAGCCACGATTTCGGCACCCCTTTTAGAATAGTTTTGCGCCCGCGAAATAACCACTTGCGCGACTCTTCGACCGGCCCTACATGCGCGCTCACAGACGCCAACGCGCGCGCCTCTGGCCGGTCGGGCAACCCCGTCCGACTTGCGTTTATGTAGCGACGGTAACGTCTCCTTTTGCCAACTGCGGGGCCTGAAATCCCGTGTTCTTCTGGAGATGCAGATGTTCGCTACCGATCCCGGCGCGTTCCGCGCCGCCGCTTCCGTCATTCCCGCCATCGGCCGTGCCGCCGATCACATCGCGCGCAGCCGCTTCGACCGCCCCACCCTGGTGATCGACAGCGCCCGCGTGGCCGCGCAATACGACGCGCTGGCCGAGGGGCTGGGTGCCGCGCGCATCCACTACGCGGTCAAGGCCAACCCGGCGCCCGGGATCATCCGCCTGCTGGTGGAGCGCGGCGCGCGCTTCGACGCCGCCTCGCGCGGCGAGATCGAGCTGTGCCTGGCGCAAGGCGCTCTGGGGCGCGACATCTCCTTCGGCAACACCGTGAAACGCCCTGCCGACATCGCCTTCGCCGCCTCGGTGGGCGTGCAGCTTTTCGTGGCCGACAGCGCCGAGGAGCTGGAGAAGATCGCCGCCAACGCGCCCGGCGCGCAGGTCTATCTGCGCGTCATCGTCGAGAATTCACAGGCCGACTGGCCGCTCAGCCGCAAGTTCGGCTGCGCGCCGGGCGCGTTGGCGGGCCTGCTGGATCACGCGCGCGACCTGGGCCTCGCGCCGGTGGACCTGTCCTTCCACGTGGGCAGCCAGACCCGGAAGGCCGCTTACTGGCTGCCGATCCTCGACCATGTGGCGGGTCTCTGGCACGCCGCCCGCGCCGCCGGGCACGACATGCGCGTGCTCAACCTGGGCGGCGGTTTCCCGGCCTTCTACGGCGAGCCGATCGACACCCCCCGCGCCTATGCCGCAGAGGTGATGGACGCCGTCACCGCCTGTTTCGGCGCCATCCCCTATATCATGGCCGAGCCCGGCCGGGGCCTGGTGGCCGAGGCAGGCCATATCGCGGCCGAGGTGCTTCTGGTCTCACGCAAGGCGCCGGGCGACCTGCATCGCTGGGTCTATCTCGACATCGGCCGCTTCTCGGGCCTGGCCGAGACCGAAGGCGAGGCGATCCGCTACCAGATCGACACCCCGCATGACGGGGGCGAGACCGGCCCCTGCATCCTGGCCGGGCCGTCCTGCGACAGCGCCGACATCCTCTACGAGAAACGGCCGATGCAGCTGCCCATGGCGCTGGCGGGCGGCGACCGGGTGATGATCCGCAACTGCGGCGCCTATACCAGCAGCTATTCCTCGGTGGGGTTCAACGGCTTTCCGCCGCTGGACGTGGTGGTTCTGTAGCCCACAGCTCCGCGTGATCGCGGATATAGTCGAAGATGTCGCGCGGCGGCCGATCCAGCAGCCGCGCGAGATCGGGCGCCACCGCCTCGGCCTGGCCGAAGCGTAGCCCGACATGCAGCGCGGTCTGCACCAGGGCCTGCCCCCAGAGCGCGCCGCGACGGTGCAGATGCCGCAGGTATCCGGCGATGGAGGCGGGGCGATAGGCGATGAGCCGTCCCGTCGCCTCGCCCACCGCCTGCGCCACCGCATGGAAATCCACCGCCTTCGGGCCGGTCAGCGTATAGGCCTGCCCCAGATGCGGCTCGGGGTCGGCCAGGATGCGGGCGGTGGCCTCGCCCAGGTCGCGCAGATCGAGAAACGCCGCCTTGCCCTGCCCCGCCGGTAGATAGATCCGGTCGTCTTCGCGAATGTCTTGCGGATAGGCGTCCGACAGGTTCTGCGCGAAGAACCCTGGCCGCAGGATCACCCAGTCGCGCGGGCCGTCCATCAGGTGTCGCTCCACCGCCGCATGAGGCAGGAATCGGGCCTTGTCGGCGCCGGTGACCGACAGGAACACGATCGGCCCGGCCCCGGCACGGCGCACCGCGTCGATGAAGGGGGCCAGCGTCCGGTCGATGTCGGTGATCGCCGGCGGGCGCATCAGAAACACGCCGCGCGACGGTCCCAAGACCGGAACCCAGGTCTCCGGTTCGTTGAAGTGCAAGGGCACCGTCCCGGCGCCGTCCGAATGGCGCATGGCCGCCCGCACCGGGATGCCCGCGCCCGCAGCGCGGCGCAGACCTCGCGCCCGGCCTTGTCGGAGGCGCCGGTCACCAGGATGGGAGGGCTAGCACTCATCCCTTTGAACTAAGGGGAAAACGCCCGGATGTAAGGCCCGGGCTGCGAAAAGGCCCGCGACGTTTCCGCCACGGACCCCGAAAATCGGCCGAACAGACGTGCGTTCAGCGCTTGTCGTCCTCGTCGCCCCCGCCCTTGGGCAGGTTGAACAGGCTGTCGGCGTCGGCGTATTCCTTCTCCTTGGTCTGTTCCTCCTCGTTCGAGGACCCGCCCAGGGTGAAGGTCTCCAGCCCCTCGATCGCGGTGGGGATGCGCGGCTCGGCCTCCATCTCCAGCGACTGTTCGGTGCTGACCAGCTTGCGGCGCTCGTCATCGCTCATCACCGCGCCCTCGGCGGCCTTCTTGGCCGCGGCCTTCTGCACGGCGGCGTCCAGCTCGGTCTGCTTGCACAGGCCCAGCGCCACCGGGTCGATGGGCTGCATGTTGGCGATGTTCCAATGCGTGCGCTCGCGGATCGACTGGATGGTGGGCTTGGTCGTGCCGACCAGCTTGGCAATCTGCGAATCGGCCAGCTCGGGGTGGAACTTGACCAGCCACAGGATCGAGTTGGGCCGGTCCTGCCGCTTGGAGAGCGGGGTATAGCGCGGGCCGCGCCGCTTCTCCTCGCCCGCAGCCGCCGGGTTGTTCTTGAGGCGCAGCTTGTGCAGCGGATTCTTCTCGGCCGCGTCGATCTCGTCCTGGGTCAGCTGGTTGTTCGAAATCGGGTCGAAGCCCTTGACCCCGGCCGCCACCTCGCCATCGGCGATGCCCTGGATCTCCAGCTCGTGCATCCCGGTGAAATCGGCGATCTGCTTGAACGTCAACGTGGTGTTGTCCACCAGCCACACGGCGGTCGCCTTGGCCATCAACGGTTTTGCCATGCGAATATCTCCTTGAACATATTTTTCCCGTCGCCTGGATCAGGCTGTCCCGGTCTTGGCCGGAACGGATCACCTTGTCGGGGAAACTCGGGACTATATAGTCCCCGGAACGTCATATGGAAAGAGCGAATGCGCCTTCTTACCGCCCTCATCGTTGCCCTGCTGCTGGCCGCACCCGCCGTCGCGCAGGAGGAGCGCCCGGGCGACTTCGACTACTACGTGCTGGCGCTGAGTTGGTCGCCCAACTGGTGCGCCCGCGAAGGCGACGCGCGCGGGGCCGAGCAATGCGCGGCGCGACACGACCACGGCTGGACCCTGCACGGGCTCTGGCCGCAATACCACCGGGGCTGGCCCGATTATTGCCGCACGGGCGAGGCGCCGCCCTCGCGCGCGATGACCGCCGCCATGGCCGACATCATGGGCTCGAGCGGTCTGGCCTGGCACCAGTGGAAGAAACACGGCACCTGTTCGGGGCTTTCGGCGCAAGACTATTTCACCCTATCGCGCCGGGCCTATGAGAGCGTGACCCGCCCCGAGCTCTTCCGGCGGCTCAAAGCCCCGGTGCGCCTGCCGGCAGCCGTGGTCGAAGACGCGTTCCTCAAGGCGAACCCCGAGCTCGCGCCCGACATGCTCACGATCACTTGCCGCGACGGCCATATCCAGGAGGCCCGGCTATGCCTGTCGCGCGCCCTGGCCCCGGTGCCCTGTGGGCGCGACATGGTGCGCGACTGTTCACTGACGGACGCGCTGTTCCGGCCGGTGCGGTGAGGTTCAGCCCTCGGCGTCCTGGCACTTTCGGGCATAATCCAACGCCTTGGCCGAGCCCTCCAATCCCACGGCGATGATCTCGGCACCGGCCGGATCATAATACGGTCAACACGTTGCGCCGCGCAGTGGCACTGACGAAGGCGGGGTCGTCGAAGAACACGCCTGCCCCCGGCACGCGGTTCTGCCGGAACCCCGTGGCCGTCGCTTCGAACCGCTCTCCGTCGAGGTCGAAGGTGATCGGGTATTGCTGGCCCGGTTCGAAGTTCTTCCAGCCTTCATGGAAAACCACGAAATAGCCGCGGTTGCCCGCCGCGTCATAGCCGATGCGCACCACCGAGAGGTCCTCGTAGACCGTCTGGATCAGGCACCCGTTGCCCATCTGCGGGTCCACCATGACGTTCCAGCCATGCACGAAGCCCTTGTCGATCAACCCCTGGGCCGAGGCTCCGACCGCGCTCAGGGCCAGTCCCGCCGCCAACACCACCGCCGCCAGTCCGTTCATCTTGCTCTCCCTCATCGACCGGGCCAGCGGTGCACGGCCCCGACCGGCTGCCAAGCATCAAAGCGCGGAGGTCTGGCGCTCAGCCCCCCGCCACCTCCAGCACGATCTTGCCGATATGGGTCGAGCCTTCCATCCGGGCGTGGGCCTCTGACGCCTTGGCCAGCGGGAAGTCGCTGTCCATCACCGGCGCCACCTTGCCCGCCTCCAGGAGCGGCCAGACCTCGCGGTGCAAGGCCTCGGCGATGCGGGCCTTGGCCAGGTCGCTCTGCGGGCGCAGGGTCGAGCCGGTGATGGTCAGCCGCCGCACCATGAGCTGCGCGAAGTTCAACTCGGCCACCGGCCCCTGGAGAAAGGCGATCTGCACCAGCCGCCCGTCATCGGCCAGAGCCTTGACGTTGCGCGGGATATAGTTGCCGCCCACCATGTCGAGGATCAGGTTCGCGCCGCCCTCTTCCTTCAGGACGGCAACGAAATCCTCCTCGCGGTAGTTGATCGCGCGTTCGGCGCCAAGACGGGTGCAGGCATCGCATTTCTCGTCCGACCCGGCGGTGGCGAAGACCCGCGCGCCGAACTGATGCGCGAGCTGGATCGCCGTGGTGCCGATCCCGCTCGAGCCGCCATGCACCAGAAACCGTTCGCCCGCTTGCAGGCCGCCGCGCATGAAGACATTGGTCCAGACGGTGAAGAAGGTTTCGGGCAGGCAGGCGGCCTCCTTCAGCCCCATCCCCTTGGGCACGGGCAGGCAATGGGCGGCGGGCGTGGCGACATACTCGGCATAGCCTCCGCCGGGAAGCAGCGCGCAGACCTTGTCGCCTACCGCCCAGTCGGTGACGCCTGCGCCCAGCGCCACGATCTCGCCCGACGCCTCCAGCCCCGGCAGGTCGCTGGCGCCCGGCGGCGGGTTGTAGGCGCCCGCGCGTTGCAGCGCGTCGGGGCGGTTGACCCCCGCCCAGGCGACCCGGATCACCACCTGGTCATGCGCGGGCTCGGGCATGGGGCGCCGGCACTCGGTCAGCACCTCGGGTCCGCCCGGCTCGGAAATCTCGATCGCGCGCATCGTCTCGGCCATGCTCGGGCCCTCCCTTTTGGTGTTCTATCGGTTCCGCTGCATCCGCCCGGGCAGATCCTCGGCCCGGCGCGGCGCGCGGATCTGCGCGGCCAGCCAGTTCGGCCCGGCCATCAGCGGCTTCAGAAGCGCCGAGTCGTTCACCTGCGCCTTGAGCTTCTCGATCTGCATCACATTGTCGATCCGCCGGTCGAGGAAATCCCAGGTCGCCTGCCGTCCCGGGCTGTCATCGCCCAGCCAGAAGAGCAGCGTCGCGGAATAGACCCCCGAAAGCGTCGCGCGCTTGGAATACCAGTTGGCGTCCTCCGAGGTATCGCCGAGCGCGGTCCAGATCCGGTCGCAGGTCTGCCAGACCGCGCGCGCGCCCTCACCCGCCAGATGCGGCAGGGCAAACAGCGTCATCGCCCGGCGCACAACCTCGCGATCCGGGATCGCCTCGAGCCGGAAGCGCACGGCGGCGGCGATCTTCTCGCGAAACTTGAGGCCGCTCAGGTCGGCCTCCTCCAGCCGCCGCAACATGTCGCGGTCGCCGCGCTCATGCAGCTCCAGCGCCAGGTCCACCGCCCCGCGCGGGCATTCGGCGCGCGCCAGAGCCGGGTCGATCCCGCTCTCGGCCACGGCGGCACGAAAGGCCGTCTCGGACCAGCCGTCGAAGGGCACATGCCCTAGGATCGCATCCAGCAGCCGGTCGGTGTCGCTCTGCGTCTTGTCACTCATCGGGGCCTCCTGCGGTTGCCTGTCTGGCGGCAACCTAGCACAGACCGCGCCGGACGCCAGCCGCCGCGCCTGCCCTGTGGACAAGGGGCCCGGCCTTTGCTATACGACCACTTCCTGCAAACCCTTGCAACTCAGACTTAGAAAGGTGGTGACAACCACATGCAGGTGAGTGTTCGCGACAACAACGTCGATCAGGCCCTCCGGGCCCTGAAGAAAAAGCTGCAGCGTGAAGGCGTTTTCCGCGAAATGAAGCTTCGGCAGCATTTCGAGAAACCCTCCGAGAAGAAGGCACGCGAAAAGGCCGAGGCGATTCGCCGGGCCCGCAAGCTGGCGCGCAAGAAGGCCCAGCGCGAAGGTCTCCTCTGAGACGCGCAGCCGTTTCTGGCACTGAAAACGAACGACCCCCGAGGCTTGGGCCGCGGGGGTTTTTCTTTGTCCGCGCGCCCGACGCGGCCAGGCTTTCCCCGAAAGCCTGGTGAAAAGTTTCGGTGAAACTTTTCCTGCTTCACCCCCAGGTCCT
>DOIS01000008.1:0-4556 GCA_003511785.1 Paracoccaceae bacterium | reverse complement strand
CAGGTCCTGCTTCACCCCCAGGCGACCGGCATTTTCAGCGGGCCGCGAAACGCCCAGCCGCCAAAGGGCGTGCCCCCATCGAGGCGCAGATCGGGCAGCCGCTCGAACAGCATCGGCAACGCCACCTCGGCAATGAGCGCCTTCGACGCCCAGGCCCCGGCGCAGAAATGCGGCCCCGCCCCGAAGGAGATCGCCGCGCTGATGTCCTGGCCGATGTCGAAGGCGTCGGGGTTGGCGAATACCGCCTCGTCGCGGTTGCCCGAGCCGAACATCAGGAACACACGGTCCTCGGGCGCGAAGGCGATCCCGTCGCGCTCATAACGCTGCGCCACCCGGCGCGGCGACATGCCGATGGGCGAGATCCAGCGCGCGTATTCCTCGAAGGCTTCAAGCCAGGTCGCCGCGCCCGACCGGACCTTGTCCAACTCGCCCGGATGGGACAGCAGCGCCCAGGCCGCCCCCGCGACATCGCGGGGGCGGCCTGGGCGCCGGAGATCGCCAGCTTGATATTGGCCCGCACCTGCGCGTCCGACAGCCCCGCCTGCCGCTGCACCGACAGGAGCGAGTGATCCGGCGCCGCGTCCAGTACCGGGATCATCGCGTCGATATGGGCGTCGATCGAGACGGTGCAGTCGTGGCAATTGGCCTCGACCTGCGCGTCGCCCGCGTAGTTGGCGCAGCCGTCGATCATGCCCTGTCTCACGCGGTTCATCTCGAACGCGGTCATGTTGGTCAGGCCGGTGATCGCCTTGAGCGCCTCGGCCGAGACCGGCATGGCATAGTCGGCCACCAGGTCGCAGGTGCCGCGCGGGGCGAGACCGTCGAGGATGCGGGCGGTCTGGGTGCGGAACTGCGCGGTCCAGACCTGTTTCACCGTCTTGGGCGACACGGTGGGAAAGATCGCGCGCCGCTCGGCCATATGCGCCGCCCCGTCCTTGCGCATCATGTTCTGCCCCATGAGCACGGTCATCAGCCCGTCGGGCTGATCCGAGGAAAACACCTCTATGCGCTTTTCCTCGGCGAAGATGTCGTCGCGCCGGGTCAGCAGCGTGGCGCCCAGCTGCGGCACGAAGACTGCCGGGGCGCGGGCGCGCATCCGTTTCAACTCGGGACAGGGATCGGCCCAGAAGGCGGCGGGGTCGATCTCGTGCACGGGGGCGGTGGACATGGGCGGGCTCCTCCTGGCGCGATGGAGCCGCCTCTCGCGTCTCCGCGTCAACGCCGCTCACACGCGAAACGGCCCGGGCACAAGGCCCGGGCCGTTCCTGTCTGCTCGATTGGGCTCAGCCCTTGGCGAACTCGGGATAGGCTTCCATGCCCAGTTCGGCCATGTCGAGACCGTTGATCTCTTCTTCTTCGCTGACCCGCAGGCCGATGGTGACCTTGAAGATCGAGAACACGATGAAGCTGACCACGAAGACGAACACGCCAATCGACAGAAACCCGATGATCTGGGTCACGAAATTGGCGTCGGTGTTGGTCCAGGCCACGATGAACGTGCCCCACAGGCCGGCGATCAGGTGCACCGGGATGGCGCCCACCACGTCGTCGATCTTCATCCGGTCCAGCATCGGCACAGTCAGCACCACGATCACGCCGCCGATGGCCCCGATGATCAGCGCCTGGAACAGCGAGGGCGCCAGCGGCTCGGCGGTGATCGACACCAGACCGGCCAGCGCGCCGTTCAGCACCATGGTCAGGTCGACCTTTCCGAACATCACCTGGGTCAGGATCAGGGCTGCGACAGCCCCGGCGGCGGCGGCCATGTTGGTGTTGGCGAAGATCCGGCTCACGTCGGCCACGTCGCCGATGGTGCCCATGGCCAGCTGCGAGCCGCCATTGAACCCGAACCAGCCCAGCCACAGGATGAAGGTGCCGAGCGTGGCCAGCGCCAGGTTCGAGCCCGGGATCGGGTGCACCTTGCCGTCCTTGCCGAACTTGCCGATGCGCGGGCCCAGGACGATGGCGCCTGCCAGAGCCGCGAAGCCGCCTGCCGCGTGCACCAGGGTGGAGCCGGCGAAGTCGGAGAAACCCATCTCGGACAGCCAGCCACCGCCCCACTGCCAGGAGGCTTCGATCGGGTAGATGAAGCCCGTGAGCACGACCACGAAGGCCAGGAAGGGCCACAGCTTGATCCGTTCGGCCAGGGTGCCCGAGACGATCGAGGCGGTGGTGGCGCAGAACATCAGCTGAAAGAAGAAATCCGAGCCGACCGAGGCATAGCTCAGGTCCGTTTCGGTATCGGCCAGGCCCACGGGTTCCAGCGCGGTGGGCGAGAAGGCACCCAGCCAGCCGGCGATGGACCAGCCGTCACCGGGATACATCAGGTTGAAGCCCACCAGCCAGTACATGATCGCGGCGATGGAGAAGAGCCCCATGTTCTTCGTGAGCTGCATGGTCACGTTCTTCGAGCGCACCAGCCCGGCCTCGAGCATGGCGAAGCCGGCGGCCATCCAGAACACCAGGAAGCCGCCCACGAGGAACAGCAGCGTGGTCAGGATATACTGCGTGTGCTGCGCAGCCTCGCCAGTATCCACGGCGGCCTCCTGCGCCAGGCCCAGCGTCGGCAGGGCGGTCAGCGCTCCCGCGAGGGCAAGTGATTTGAAAATGGTCATGTCTGTCGTATCCCCTTGGGTTTGCGCGGCTTCAGAGCGCGTCGTCGTTGGTTTCGCCGGTGCGCACACGGATCGCCTGCTGCACATCCATGACGAAGATCTTGCCGTCGCCGATCTTGCCGGTTTGGGCGGTCCTGGCGATCGTCTCGACGAGTTGATCGACCACCGCATCCGCGACGACGAGTTCCAGTTTGATCTTGGGCACGAAATTCACCTGGTACTCGGCGCCGCGATAGATTTCGGTGTGACCCGATTGCGACCCGAACCCCTTGATTTCCGTGACCATCATGCCGCGCACGCCGGCTTCGGTCAGCGCCTCGCGGACCTCTTCCAGCTTGAATGGCTTGATCGTTGCGATGATGAGTTTCACGTTTGTCCCCTTCGCTCGGCAGGGCAGCCCTGCGGTTTTGCACATGCAGAAAAAGCGGGAGCAGGCGCTCAGGGGAACGATTTCACGGCGAAAAGCCCGCCGAATCCGGCCTGATTGCACTTTTTTTGAGCACAATCTTTCCGTTGCACATTATTTATGCTGTATCTGAACGCAATCTTTCCGGCGCCTCCCCCTCAACAATCCGCGCCACAGCCTGTATCGTGCGGCGAAACAAGAGGCCGGGCAGGGCTGAACATGGCTGATTCACACCGACGCAAATCCCCGCTCGTGGCGGATCGCAGATACGGCGCGAGCACCCGCAAGCCGGGCGGATCGGCGCGCAAATCCGCGACCAAGGGCAAGGCGACGCCGAAACCGGCGCGGCGCAGGCCCTCCCCGCGCCGCGCGTCCGGTGGCGGGGGCGGGTTCGGCGGGCGGCTCTGGCGCGCGATCCGCCGTCTCTTCGGCTGGGTCTTCGGCCTGCTCTGGGGCTTTACCTGGCGCATGGGCATGGTGGTCGCGCTGATCGTCGCGCTGGCGGTGGGGTATGAATACCTGTCGCTGCCCGAGGCCGACACGCTGATGGACGGACGGGCACGCGGCTCGGTCACGCTGCTGGACAACGAGGGCGAGGTCTTCGCCTGGCGCGGCGACCAGTTCGGCGGCGTGGTCACCGCGCGCACCGTCTCGCCGCATCTCAAGGACGCGATCATCGCCACCGAGGACAAGCGGTTCTATCGCCACCTGGGCATCAGCCCGCGCGGCATCGCCAGCGCCATCCGCATCAACCTCAGCGAGGGGCGCGGGCCGCTCTCGGGCCATGGCGGCTCGACCATCACCCAGCAGACCGCGAAGCTCCTGTGCCTCGGCGTGCCCTTCGACTCCGACCAATGGGAGAGCGAGGCCGCCTACGAGGCCGACTGCCGCGAGGGCTCGCTCTGGCGCAAGATCAAGGAAGCGGTCTATGCCATGGCGATGGAGGTGAAATACTCCAAGGACGACATCCTCACCATCTACATGAATCGCGCCTTCCTGGGCGCTGGCGCACGCGGCTTCGAGGCGGCGAGCCAGCGCTATTTCGGGAAATCCGCCAACGAGGTGAACCCGGCCGAGGCGGCGATGCTGGCCGGGCTGCTGGTGGCGCCTTCGCGCTATGCGCCCACCAACAATCTCGACCGCGCGCAGAACCGCGCGAGCCTGATCGTCGGGCTGATGGAGGAGCAGGGTTACCTGAGCGCGGCCGAGGCAAGCCACGCCCGCGCCAACCCCGCGCAACTCTCCGAAGCGGCGGCGGCCAAGGCGGGTGGCTACTTCGCCGACTGGGTGATGGAGGTGACGCCCGACTTCCTTGGCGGCAACACCACCGAGGACGTCATCATCCGCACCACCATGGACCAGCGCATTCAGCGCGCCGCGGAGGATGCGCTGCGCACGGTGTTCGAGGAAAAGGTGAGCGAGGGCTCCAAGGCGCAGGCGGCGATCGTGGTGATGGACGCGGACGGCGCGGTGCGCGCCATGGTGGGCGGGCGCAAGACACGGGTCTCGGGCGTGTTCAACCGCGCCACCCAGGC
>DOIS01000383.1 GCA_003511785.1 Paracoccaceae bacterium | reverse complement strand
GAAATCCGACAGCGCGTTGCGCCGCACGTCGCCCGCGGAGGTGGCGAAGACGATCTGGAGGTCTTCCCATTCGTCCTCGGGTCGGTCCACCGGCATGATCGCCGCGATGGAAACCCCCTGCGGGATCGGCAGGATGTTGACGATAGCCTTGCCCTTCGAGGTGCGCCCGCCCAGCGGCAGGCGCCAGGTCTTGAGCTTGTAGACCATGCCCTCGGTGGTGAAGAACAGAAGCTGGGTGTGGGTGTTGGCGACAAACAGCGACGTGACCACGTCGTCATCCTTGAGCGCGCCGCCCGACAGCCCCTTGCCGCCGCGCTTCTGGGCGCGGAAGTCGGCCAGCGGCGTGCGCTTGATATAGCCGCCCTGGGTGACGGTGACGACCATCTCCTCGCGCTCGATGAGGTCCTCGTCCTCCATGTCGCCGGACCAGTCGACGATCTCGGTGCGGCGCGGCACGGCAAATTTCTCGCGCACCTCGCGCAGCTCGTCGGCGATGATGCCCATGATCCGCTCGCGCGAGGCGAGGATTTCCAGGTATTCCTTGATCTTGCCAGCCAGCTCTTCGAGCTCGTCGGTGACCTCCTTCACCCCGATCTGGGTCAAGCGTTGCAGGCGCAGCTCGAGGATGGCGCGAGCCTGCGCCTCGCTCAGGTTGTAGGTGCCGTCGTCGTTCACCGGGTGCAGCGGGTCGTCGATCAGCCGCAGGTATCCCGCGATCTCGGCCGCGGGCCAGCGCCGGGTCATAAGCTTCTCGCGCGCCTCGGCGGCGTCGGCGCTGGCGCGGATGGTGGCCACCACCTCGTCCACGTTCGACACCGCCACGGCGAGACCGCAGAGAATGTGGCTGCGCTCGCGCGCCTTCCTGAGATCATGCGCGGTGCGCCGCGCGACCACGTCCTCGCGGAAGTCGATGAAGGACGTAAGGAAGCGGCGCAGGGTCAGCTGCTCGGGCCGCCCGCCATTGAGCGCCAGCATGTTGCAGCCGAAGGAGGTCTGCATCGGCGTGAAACGGTAGAGCTGGTTCAGCACCACGTCGGGCGTGGCGTCGCGCTTGAGCTCGACCACCACGCGCACGCCGTTGCGGTCGCTTTCGTCCTGCACATGGGCCACGCCCTCGATCCGCTTCTCGCGCACCGCCTCGGCGATCTTCTCGATCATCGAGGCCTTGTTCACCTGGTAGGGGATCTCGTCCACGACGATGGCGTAGCGATCCTTGCGCAGCTCCTCGACCCGGGTCTTGGCGCGGATGATGACGCTGCCGCGCCCCTCCAGATAGGCCTTGCGCGCCCCCGACCGGCCCAGCATCACGCCGCCGGTTGGGAAATCGGGGCCGGGGATGTACTGGATCAGTTGCTCGCTGGAGAGGTCCGGCTCGTCGATCAGGGCCAGCGTGGCATCGACCACTTCGCCCAGGTTGTGCGGCGGGATGTTGGTGGCCATGCCCACCGCGATGCCGCCCGCGCCATTGACCAGCATGTTGGGAAAGCGCGCCGGCAGGACCGTGGGTTCGCGGTCCTTGCCGTCGTAATTGTCCTGGAAATCGACCGTGTCTTTCTCGATATCGGCCAGCATGAAGGCGGCGGGCTTGTCCATGCGCACCTCGGTATAGCGCATGGCCGCCGGGTTGTCCCCGTCCATCGAGCCGAAGTTGCCCTGCCCGTCCAGGAGCGGCAGCGACATCGAGAAATCCTGCGCCATGCGCACCAGCGCGTCGTAGATCGCGCTGTCGCCATGCGGGTGGTACTTACCCATCACGTCGCCGACGGGGCGGGCGGACTTGCGATAGGGCTTGTCATGGGTATTGCCGGTCTCGTGCATCGCATAGAGGATGCGCCGGTGCACGGGCTTGAGCCCGTCGCGCAGATCGGGGATCGCGCGGGAGACGATCACCGACATGGCATAGTCCAGGTAGGACATGCGCATCTCGGATTCGATGGTCACCGTCGGGCCGTCATAGGCGGGCCGTTCGGGCGGCATTTCGTCAGGGTTTTCAGGTGTTTCCGGCGTGTCGCTCACGTTGTCTGCCCGCTTTTTGTGCATCCGCTAGATATTGTGGTCACACCTTATCAGACCCGGCAGATCAGGTGCAATGGCCCCTGGGGTCCGACGGTGGCAGCCATCCGCTTGCAGTGCTAACATGCTGTTTTTGGTGAAAAGTAAGAAATTCGCGCAAAGATGACTGTTACAGGCAACAAGAACGAGGAAACACCCCCATGTCGCATGACCTTTCCGAGACCGAGCTGCTGCTCAAGGGCTACGGGCTGACCACGGCGGAATTCTTCTACCGGATGCCCGACTATACCAATGTGCTCAACACCTATGTCTGGCAGGACTACGACCTGGCCCCGGACCACCCCCGGCTGTTCGAGTTCGTCGATTTCTGGCAGCGCGAGATCGAAGGGCCGTTGCATTCGGTGCGCTTCTCGCACCGCAAGCTGCTCTCGTCCGGCGAGTGGCAGAACCTGGTGGGCGACTTCACCCTTCACTGACCTGGCCCACCGGTGAAGCTCCCGCGCCTGCGGGACCGCCCTAGTGGGCGGCCGCGCCGGGCTTGGGCCCGGCCGCGCGGGACGCGCAGGCGCTGGGTGCGAGCGGGGCGCGTCCCTTCCGGCGCGACGCGCCCGACGGGAGGCGATTTCCTGCCGGATCGGTCCAGCTCGGCGTTTGACGCTCCAGGCCTGGTCGCCTGGACGGCAAACGGACAGGCGCCTCCCATGGGCGCCCCACACCCAGCGACCGGAGGCCGAGGCCCGTGCCCAGATGGGATGATCTGCGCTTTCTCGCCGCGCTTCTCAAGACCGGCACCCTGACCGCGGCCGCCCGCGAGGAAGGCGTCGATCCGGCCACTGTCTCGCGCCGGATCGGGCGGTTGTCGGAGACGCTGGGCATCGAACTGCTGGTGAAATCCCCCGGCGGCTGGGAGGTCAACCCGGCGGCGCGCCCCCTGGCCGAAGAGGCGCTGACCTTCGAAAGCCGGTCGCACCAGGCGATCAATGCGCTTCGGGCCCGGGATGGCGCCCTGCAAGGGGACATCACGCTCGCCGCACCTCCGGCCGTCTTTTCGCATATCCTCAATCCCGCCCTGCCCGATTTCGCGCGGCGCTATCCGGCGGTGGACGTGGCGCTTCGGCAACGGATCATGTCCGACTCGCTGGGCGACAACGACCTGATGGTCACGCCGGTGCGGCCCGAAAGGGGACGGCTGGTTGTGCGACGTCTGGGCCACCTAGCAGGCTGCTAAAGAAGTCCCGGAGTTGGACGGGGTTTTCCTCGGATGGAGCGGCTTAGTTG
>DOIS01000220.1:5593-8435 GCA_003511785.1 Paracoccaceae bacterium | reverse complement strand
GGCGCCCCTTGCGGACCGCCGTCCGCGAGACGCGCGGTAATGCCGTTCTCCAGATCGCCCCCTTGCGCCAGCCGGGCACGCACCGAAGCGGCCACAGTTTCCGACAGTTCGACGACCGTTTCCCGTTCGCCAACGCGGATCTTGCCGATCTGGGTCTTGTCGATATCGAAGACCCGGATCAGAAGCGGCAACAACCAACGGGCCTCGGCCCGGTCCGCCCGACCCACCGAGAGCGTGACGGCAAAGGACGGCCCGAACGCGGCATGGTCCCTACGCGGCTCGGTCTTGGCGGGTAGAGCGTTCAGCTCCTCGGGCGCCGACAGACCCGCGCGGTAAAGCCTCAGACAAGCCGTTGCGACCGCCTCGGCCCCGAACCGCTCCAAAAGAGTCGCCGCAAACTCGGATTCTTCGCCGCTCGCCGCTCCGTCCCAGGCCTCGTGCGACAAAAGCCGTTCACGGTCCGCCGCGCGGATTTCCTCGGCGCCGGGTGCCGTGACCCACTCAGCCTCGATCTTGGCCCATCCCAGGAGCCGGGCCGCCTTCTTGCTGGCCCGTTCCGGCACGATGAGCGCCGAGATGCCCTTGCGCCCGGCCCGCCCCGTCCGGCCCGAGCGGTGCAGCAGCGTATCCGTGTTCGACGGCAGGTCTGCATGGATGACCAGTTCCAGCTTGGGCAGGTCGATCCCCCGTGCGGCCACGTCGGTGGCCACACAGACCCGTGCCCGCCCGTCGCGCAGCGCCTGGATGGCATGGCTGCGTTCGTCCTGGCTCAACTCTCCCGAGAGGCTGACGACGGAGAATCCGCGATTGGCCATGCGCGCCGCCAACCGTGCCACCGCCGCGCGCGTGTTGGCAAAGACGATCGCGTTGGGCGCATCGTGAAAACGCAGCAAGTTGATGATCGCATGTTCGGCGTCCGCCGAAGCCACCTGAACCGCCTTGTAGGCGATGTCCGCATGTTGGCTGCCGCCCTCCTGCGCCACCACCCGCACCGCGTCGCGCTGGTAGCTCTTGGCCAATTCGACGATGCTGCGCGGCACCGTGGCGGAAAACAGCAGCGTCCGCCGACCCTCGGGCGCCTCACCCAGGATGAATTCCAGGTCCTCGCGGAAGCCGAGGTCGAGCATCTCGTCGGCCTCGTCCAGCACCACGGCGCGCAGGCCGGCAAGGTCCAGCGCCCCACGCGCGATATGATCGCGCAGCCGTCCCGGTGTGCCCACCACCACATGCGCGCCGCGCTCCAGAGCGCGCCGTTCGTCGCGGGCGTCCATGCCGCCGATGCAGGTGGCGATGCGCGCGCCCAGCCCGGCATAGAGCCAGCCCAGCTCGCGCGCGACCTGCATCGCCAACTCGCGCGTCGGCGCCACGATCAACGCCAATGGCGCGGCGGCGGGCTCCAGGGCATCACGCCCGTTCAGCAGATCGGAGCCGATGGCGAGGCCGAAGCCCACCGTCTTGCCCGACCCGGTGCGGGCCGACACCAGCAGGTCGGCGCCCTCGAGCTCGGGGGCGGTCACGGCCTGTTGCACGTCGGTCAGGGAGGTATAGCCGCGCGCGGACAGGGCGTCGGAAAGCGAAGGTATCATGGGGGGTGTCGTCCAGTCAGGGCAGCGCGGCGTCGGGCGCCCGCGAAAGAGCGCCGGATAAACCAGCGTGTTCGGTTTGTCCATGGCTGGAGGGCAAACCCGTTGATTAAGCGACCCCGTGACGCTGACGACCGATCGAGCCGGGAAAATGCCGGCCCGCAGGATGAAGACCTGCCTCGCAAGTTAGACAGGCGATCCGGCCCGGCCCGATGCGGGCCGGGCAAGCGCCGGGTCGGACCGTAACCGGGATCAGACCCAGTAATAGCCCGATAAAACGTGGCGGGCGATGTCTTCGCGCTTGAGACCGCGGGCAGCCAGCTCCTCGTCGCTGAGCGCGTTCAGCAACGCGACCTGGCGGACCTTTGAGTTGTTTTCGCCCAAGCGCACCAGCCCGTCGAAGAGGGCGGTGAAAAAACGGGCAAACGGTGCGAGGATCGCGGGTGCGGTCGGTGCGTGTGTGCTATGTGCCATCGGGAATGGCTCCTGATTTCGAGTCCAATTCCCCTCCCTTGCGCCGAGAGATAGGGCGCGGCGGGGGTTTGCGCCACCGTCACGGATCGAAGGCCGTTATGCACGCCATGCAAGGCTTGGTCAGAGGCTGTGACCTTTTTGCCGCGTTGCAGCGATTATACCTTCTCGGGCGCCAACCGCCCCATGTCGAAGGGCAGGTCGTCCCCGCGCTGCATGAGCGCCTTGAGAAAATCGCTGCTCCAGACCGAAACATCGGTGGCGCGCACCGCCTCAAGGCAAGCGGCGTGACGGTCGCGGCGCTCTGCCCGCGGCATGTCGAGCGCCCGGGCGATAGCCTCGCTGATTTCGTCCACGTCATAGGGATTGATGAGCAGCGCCTCGGTCAGATCCTCGGCCGCACCGGCCATGCGCGACAGGATCAGGACACCGGGATCGTGGGCGTCCTGCGCGGCCACGTATTCCTTTGCGACCAGGTTCATCCCGTCGGCAAAAGGCGTCACCAGCGCGGCCCGCGCCCGGCGGCAGAGTTGAGCCAGCAGGTCCCGGTCTATGGCCCGGTGGATGTAGCGCAGTGGCGTCCAGTCCAGCTCCGAATGCTCGCCGTTGAGGCGGCCGGCGATTTCCTCCAGCTCGGTTCGGATGTCCTGATAGGCGCTGACCTCCTCGCGCGTGGGTGGAGCGATTTGCAGAAAGCTGACGCGACGGTCGTGGTCCTGACGGGTTTCGAGGTATTGCCCGAAGGCGCGGAATCGGTTCGGCAATCCCTTGGAATAGTCCAGCCTGTC
>DOIS01000220.1:1640-5265 GCA_003511785.1 Paracoccaceae bacterium | reverse complement strand
CCCTGCCCCCCCCGATCAGGATATCGCCCGCCATATCCGCGCCCAGCGTGCCGGGGGCCAGCGGCTCCCGCGCGGCGGCGGCGAAGCCTTCGACGTCGATGCCGATGGGAAAAGAGCGTACCGCCACCGTCCGCTCTCGCAGCTTGATTTTGCCGTTGAGCAACATCTCGGCCCCTTCGGTGGCGCGGAACAGTTCCAGGCAGCGCGCCACGTCGGCCCGCGTCTGAAGCCCGACCAGATCATAGGCGGCCAGCCAGCCGGGCATGTCGGCCCGCTCGGACAAGGCGCCGAGATCCCCAAGCGCCGGAAAGGGGATGTGCAGGAAAAAACCGATCCGCGCAGAGACGCCAAGTCGCCGCAATTCCAACGCCAGCGGGAAGAAGTGGTAGTCATGCACCCAGATCAGATCGTCAGGCCCGGCCAGGTCGGCGATTTGACGGGCGAGACGGGCGTTGACCGCGTGATACCCCTCCTCGGATTCGCGGCTCAGCTCGACGAGGTCGCCGCGCCGATGGCAAATCGGCCACAGCACCGAATTGGCAAATCCCAGGTAATAGGTCTCGTATTCCTCGTCCGAGATGCGGAAACCCAGCCGGGTGTAGGGGTCGGTCCCGACTTCGATCAGGGGCACGCCGGTGTCATCGTCGCGATCGGGATGGGCCCCGATCCAGATGCCTTGATGTTCCGCCAACGCGTCGTGCAGCGCCACCACCAGCCCGCCGGAGGGTGCGGCTCCCGTGGGAATGCGGTTCGATACCACGATCAGTTTTTCGCTCATCCCCGTTTCCGCGCGTGGGCGCGGCCCCTGTGCAGCCCTTCCCTAGAATATAGTCAATTCCGCTGCGGAACCGAAGTTCCATGCCCGCACATGCACCATGTTGACCGGAAGGTGCCCAAATTCAGGGCATCACAGCTCCGTCTCCCAGCGGCGCGACAGGCGCATCGCGCCGTTGACGATGCCCACCATAGAATAGGTCTGCGGGAAGTTCCCCCAAAGCGCACCATCCTCGAAGGCGCTGTCCTCAGACATGAGGCCCAGATGATTGCGCGCGGCCAACAGGCCCTCGAAATGCGCGCGCGCCTCCTCCACGCGACCGATCCGGGCCAGCGCGTCCACCCGCCAGAAGGCGCAGACGTTGAAGCCCACCTCGGGCACGCCGAAATCGTCGGCCTCTTCATAACGCAGCATGAACGGCCCGCGCCCGAGCGTCTCCGACAGCGCCTCGACCGTAGAGATGAAGCGCGCATCATCGGGTTTGACAAAGCCCACCTCGCTCATCAGCAGGACGCTGGCGTCCAGCGTTTCACCGCCGAAGCTCTCGACATAGGCGCCGCGCTTCTCGCTCCAGGCCTGGTCCTCGATCTTGTGCCGTATGGCACGGGCGCGGTTCTCCCAGTGCTCGGCGCGATCCTCGAGACCCAGGTGACGCGCGATCTTGGCCAGCCGGTCGCACCCCGCCCAGCACATCAGCGAGGATGACGTATGCACCCGCGCCCGCGTGCGCAGCTCCCAGATGCCCGCGTCGGGCTTGTCGTGCAAATCCCAGGCCCGGTCTCCCAGCGGTTCCAGCGCCTCGAAGGCCGCGATGCCCGCATCCATGAACAGCCGGTCGTCGAAGAAGGCGGGCGCTGCGCCCAGGATCACGTTGCCGTAGGTATCGTGCTGGAAATGCTCATGCGCCTGGTTGCCCACGCGCACCGGCCCCATGCCCTGGTATCCCTGCAAAGCCTCGGCCCGGCGTTCGGTCAGTTCGGTTTCCAGCCCCACGCCCAGCACCGGCTGGATATGCCCGCCGCCCGCGTCGGCCACCAGGTTCATCAGCCAGTGAAAATAGCTTTCCATGGTGCGTGTCGCGGCCAGGGAGTTCAAAGCGCGCACCGTGAAGAAGGCATCGCGCACCCAGCAATAGCGATAATCCCAGTTGCGCTCGCTGCCCGGCGCTTCGGGGATCGAGGTGGTCATCGCCGCGACGATGCCGCCGGTGGCCTCGTAGTTGCACAGTTTCAGGGTGATCGCGGCGCGGATCACCGCCTCTTGCCAGTCCAACGGAATCGCCAGGCGCCGTACCCAGCGCCGCCAGTATGTGCAGGTGTCACGCTCGAAGCTCTCGGCCACATGGGCAGGGCCGTCGGCTAGTGTCTCGTCGGGGCCCAGAACAAAATTCAGCGGACGGTCGAGATTGATCATCCGCTCGTCCAGAACGTGGTCGATGGGCGCGTCGGTGGTCAGGCGCATCACCTGGTCGCCGCCCACGAACCGCACATGGTTCGAGCCGCGCGTGATATGCGGCTTCCGCGTGCCCCAGTCGAAACACGGGCGCAGCCGGATGCGCACGCGAGGCCAGCCCGACACCGGTCGCAGGCGACGGATCAGCATCTGGGGCCGAAAATGCCGCCCGCGCGACTCGAAGCGCGGACAGAAATCGACGATCTCGACCGAGCCCGAGGCGCCGTGCAGCGTGGTCCGCAGAATCGCGGTGTTGCGGTCATAGCTCTGCTCGGCGTGGGAGAACCCTTCCAGATCGACGCCGAAAGCGCCATCTCCCGGCTCGCCCGCGCCATGGCCCAGCAGGCTGTGGAAAACCGGGTCGCCGTCGAAGCGCGGCAGGCAGAACCAGCGGATCTCGCCCGCGTCATCCACCAATGCCGCCACCGAACAATTGCCGATCATTCCCAGGTTCATGCCTGCCTCCGGTCTGTCTTCGTGCTCGGCGTCGCGGCGTCGAGCCAGCCGAGAAACTCTTCGATGTGACGCGCGCGATACCGCGCGTGGGTCTCGCCCGGCCCGATGCGGATGCCGATACCACCAAGCTCCTGGGCCGCGCGAATACCGTCCTCGTCCGTCACGTCGTCGCCTGCCATGACCGGCACCCGTCCTGCAAACGGCACAGTCGCGGCAAGGACGCGCAGGGCATGGCCCTTGGTCACGCCGGCCAGCGTCACCTCGCTCACCATCTTGCCGTGGATTGCGCGCAACCCCGGAGCAAGCGCCGCGGCGCTGTTGGCGGCGGCGCGCACCGTATCTTCGGCGGCCGGACTGTCACGGTAATGCAGGGCCAGCGCCCCCGGCTTGCGTTCCAGCAACAGCCCGCGCGGAGCAGCGGTCTGCTCCAGCGCCTCGTGCAACCGTCCGAACAGGTCCGCGTCCACAGGCGTGCCCAGGTCGGACCCGTCGGCGCCGCGGATCTCGATCCCGTGTGCGCCGGCGCCGGTCAGGTGTAGCGGCGCCAGCATCGCGTCGATCTCGGCCAGGGGCCGCCCGCTCAGAACGGCGACCGCCCCATCCGCCGCCCGGACCAGCCGATCCAGAATGCCCGCCGCCCCGGGCGCCAGACGCGCGTCGGTCGGCCGCGCCACGATGGGTGCAAGGGTTCCGTCAAAATCCAGAAAGAAGGCGTGCCGGGTGCAGTCGATCCGGTCCGGCAGGCTAAAATCCGACATGAGGGCCTTTCATTCGTCGCGCTGTCGTCTTCTTAGAGTTACGGCATTGGGCGTCGCTGGCAAGCGCGACGTCATCCCTGGCGGCTGAAGCTGTCCAGCCGGTCCAGCGTCTTCTCCGTGATGGATTGCAAATCGTCCAGCGCGGCGAGATAGGGGCAAGGGGCCTTCAGCCGGCCCGCCATAT
>DOIS01000220.1:0-1317 GCA_003511785.1 Paracoccaceae bacterium | reverse complement strand
TTCAGCCGGCCCGCCATATCGCCGATCCCGAAACAGCCCGCGCGCGGCAGGTCGGGCAGCTCGTCCCAGGTCACGGGCATTGCGACCGGCGCACCGGGACGGGCGCGCAGCGCATATGGGGCGATGGCGGTCGCCCCGCGCTCGTTGCGCAGCCAGTCGATGAAGACCCGGCCCTTGCGCTTGGCCTTGGACATGGTCGCCGTGTAGCGATCCGGGTCGCGGTCAGCCATCACATGGGCCAGTGTCTTGGCAAAACCCTTGACCGTGTCCCAGCCATTGGTGCGACGCAGAGGCACGCAGACATGCACGCCCTTGCCCCCGGTCAGAAGCGGGGTGGAGGCCATGCCCAGTTCGGCCAGCACGTCGCGCATCTCCTGCGCCGCCGCCTGCACATCGGCCCAGCCCAGCCCCTCGTCGGGGTCGAGGTCGAAGACCAGCCGGTCGGGCCGCTCCAGCCGGTCGGTGCGTGCGCCCCATATGTGGAACTCGATCGTGCCCATCTGCGCCGCGGCGATCAGGGCTTCGGGGCGCGTGGCATAGAGGTATTCGGCTCGCTTTCCGTCCTTCTCCTCGATCTCGACCCGTTGCAGCGTGTTGGGCCAGCCCTTGCCCGCGTGTTTCTGGAAGAAACACCCCCCCTCGATCCCGTCGGGACAGCGCAGGAGCGACAACGGCCGGTGGCCGACGATTTCGATCATGCGCGCGCCCGCGCGTTCGTAGTGACGGGCCACGTCACCCTTGGTGCAGCCCGCCTTGGGGAATACCTCGCGCGCGGCCGATGAGATGCGCACGCCGCCGATGACGGTTTCTTCGCCTTTCTCGGGCCGGGGCAGAGCCTGTTGCGGGCTTTCCAACGTGACCTCCTTTGCCTCCTTGTCGGGCCGCAGGCCCAGATAGGCGCCGTGACGGATATGGCCGTCATCTGTGAACTCGGTGAAATCGACCTCGGCCACCAGGTCGGGACGCAGCCATTTCGCATCCTTCGCAACGGCGCGCGGCACGCCGATGAAGGGCGACGTCTTGCGCCCGGTCCAGGCGCCGGTCAGGCGCTCGAACTCCCGCGCTCCGAAACCGGTGCCCACCCGCCCGCGATAGCGCAGGCCTTCGGGGCCGTACTCCCCCAGCAGGAGCGAGGCAAAGGGGCGCCCGCGCTTGTCCGAGGGGGTGTAGCCGCCGATCACGAATTCCTGTCTCCGCGTGAGCAATGCCCGAAAGTTGGTGATGGGATGATTGGGTGGCATATCATGGCGGTGTTCACATGCCGCGATTCCGGAAGGGAAAACGATATGCCACATGAAAGACGATACGATGACGCAG
>DOIS01000345.1 GCA_003511785.1 Paracoccaceae bacterium | reverse complement strand
GACCTGCTGGTGACCATCGACTTCCGCATGTCCACCACCGCCGTTTATGCCGACATCGTTCTGCCGACCGCCAGTTGGTACGAGAAGGACGACATGAACACCTCGGACATGCACCCGTTCATCCACCCGCTTCAGGCGGCGGTTGACCCGGCCTACGAGTCCAAGTCCGACTTCGAGATCTTCAAGGCGATCGCGAAGAAGGTGCAGGAGGTGGCGCCGGAAATCCTGGGCAAGGAGACCGACATCGTGGCGCTTCCGCTGCTGCACGACATGCCGGCCGAGATCGCGCAGGACCAGGTGCGGGACTGGAAGAAGGGCGAATGCGACCTCATTCCGGGCAAGACCGCGCCCGCCTTCGTGCCGGTCGAGCGCGACTATACCGCGATCTACGATCGGTTCACCGCGCTGGGTCCGCTCATGGACAAGCTGGGCAATGGCGGCAAGGGCATCACCTGGAACACCGAGGAGGAGATCGAGGACCTCAAGGCGCTCAACGGCGTCAAGCTCGACGGTGCCGCCGAAGGCCGGCCCAAGATAGAGAGCGCCATCGACGCCTGCGAGGTGATCCTGATGCTGGCGCCCGAGACCAACGGCAACGTGGCGGTCAAGGCGTGGGAGGCGCTGGAGCAGAGCACCGGCCGCGAACACGCGCACCTGGCGGAAGGAGAGCATCACCAGAAGATCCGCTTCCGCGACATCGCGGCGCAGCCCCGCAAGATCATCTCCTCGCCCACATGGTCGGGCATCGAGAGCGAGAAGGTCAGCTATAACGCGGGCTACACCAACGTGCACGAGTTGATCCCCTGGCGCACCCTGACGGGTCGACAGCAGCTCTACCAGGACCACCTGTGGATGCGCGCCTTCGGCGAGGGTCTGATGTCCTATCGCCCGCCGGTCGACCTCAAGACGATCACCAGCGAGGTGCAGGACAAGGGCGACAGCCTGGTGCTGAACTTCATCACGCCGCACCAGAAATGGGGCATCCACTCGACCTATTCCGACAACCTGCTGATGCTGACGCTCAATCGCGGCGGTCCGGTGATCTGGATCTCCGAGAACGACGCCAAGAAGGCCGGCATCGTCGATAACGACTGGGTCGAGCTTTACAACGTGAACGGCGCGCTCACGGCACGGGCCGTGGTCAGCCAGCGCATGAAGGACGGTACGACCTTCATGTATCACGCACAGGAGAAGATCGTGAACACGCCGGGCTCGGAGAAGACCGGCAAGCGCGGGGGCATCCACAACTCGGTCACCCGCGCCACGCTGAAACCCACGCACATGATCGGCGGCTATGCCCATCAGTCCTACGGCTTAAACTACTACGGCACCGTGGGCGCCAACCGGGACGAGTTCGTCGTCGTGCGGAAAATGAAAAAGGTCGATTGGCTCGATCGGCCCGCCACCCAGAAGGAGGCAGCGCAATGAGAGTTCGCGCGCAAATCGGCATGGTGCTGAACCTCGATAAATGCATCGGGTGTCACACCTGCTCCGTGACCTGCAAGAACGTGTGGACCACCCGCGACGGGGTCGAATACGCCTGGTTCAACAACGTGGAAACCAAGCCGGGCACCGGCTACCCCACCGACTGGGAGAACCAGGCCCGCTGGAACGGCGGCTGGGAGCGGACCAAGTCCGGCAAGTTGCAGCCCAAGCAGGGCAGCAAGTGGCGGATCCTGTCCAACATCTTCGCCAACCCCGACCTGCCCGAGATCGACGACTACTACGAGCCGTTCGATTTCGACCACGATCACCTGAAATCCGCCCCGGAGATGGAGGCGTTCCCCACGGCGCGCCCCTATTCCAAGATCACCGGCGAACGGATCGAGAAGATCGAGAAGGGTCCGAACTGGGAGGAGATCCTGGGCGGCGAATTCTCGAGGCGCAGCCAGGACTACAATTTCGAGGGCGTGCAGAAGGAGATCTACGGGGAATACGAGAACACCTTCATGATGTATCTCCCCCGGCTGTGCGAACACTGCCTCAACCCGGCCTGTGCCGCCTCCTGCCCGAGCGGAGCCATCTACAAGCGCGAGGAGGACGGGATCGTCCTCATCGACCAGGAGAAATGCCGCGGCTGGCGCATGTGCGTCTCGGGCTGCCCCTACAAGAAGGTCTATTACAACTGGGAGACCGGCAAATCCGAGAAATGCACCCTGTGCTATCCCCGGATCGAAAGCGGCAACCCGACCGTGTGTTCGGAAACCTGCGTGGGACGAATCCGCTATCTGGGCGTGATGCTCTATGACGCGGACAAGATCGAGGAAGCCGCCAGCGCGGAAAAGACCACCGATCTCTACGATGCGCAGCTCGACGTGTTCCTCGACCCCAACGATCCGGTGGTGATCGAGATCGCGCGCGCCGACGGCATCCCCGAGGACTGGATCAAGGCGGCGCAGGAAAGCCCGGTCTGGAAGATGGCGATGGAGTGGAAGGTGGCCTTCCCGCTGCATCCCGAATACCGGACCCTGCCGATGGTGTGGTACATCCCGCCGCTCTCGCCGATCCAGAACGCCGCCGAGGCGGGCAAGATCGGCGCGGCCAACGACATGCCCAACGTGCGCGACCTGCGCATCCCGGTGAAATACCTCGCCAACATGCTGACGGCGGGCGACGAGGGGCCGGTGGTCACGGCGCTGGAGCGGATGCTGGCGATGCGCGCCTACATGCGCACCAAGACCATCGAGGGCGTCCGCGACGAGGCCATTGCCGCGCGCGTGGGCCTGTCGGGCCGGGTGATCGAGGACATGTACAAGATCATGGCCTTGGCCGATTACGAGGATCGCTTCGTGATCCCCACCACCCACCGCGAGCAGGTCGAGGAGGTCTATGACCTCAAGGGCGGCTGCGGGTTCACCGATGGCAACGGCTGCTCGACGGGCACGTCCAAGGCCTCGCTCTTCGGCAAGGGCAAGAAACCCCTCAAGATGCCGGAGGCGATGTGATGGACCGCACCCTGAAAGCGATCTCGCTGCTGCTCAGCTATCCCACGGCCGAGTTGCAGGCCGCCATGCCGCAGGTCGGGGGCGTTCTCGCCTCTGACAGCCGGCTGACCGCCGCCGCCCGGCGGGCCCTGCGCCCGCTGGTCGAGGCGCTGGGGCAGCGCGACATCTACGATCTGCAAGAGACCTATGTGGCGCTCTTCGACCGTTCGCGCACGCTGTCGCTCAACCTCTTCGAGCATGTGCATGGCGAAAGCCGCGACCGCGGCGGCGCCATGGTCAGCCTGGTCGAGATGTATCGCGAGGCCGGGTTCGACCCGGCCACCAGCGAGCTGCCCGACCATCTGCCGGTGTTGCTGGAGTTCCTCGCCACCCGGCCGACGGACGAGATGCGCGACACGCTGGGCGACGCGGGCCATATCCTGCAGGCGCTCGGCGCTAGGCTGGAGCGGCGCGAAAGCCCCTATGCCGCGCTTTTCCAGGCGCTGCTGCATCTCGCCGGCGCCAAACCCGACCGGGCGGCGGTGGACGAGTTGCTGGAAGAGCCCGAAACCGACCCCGACGACCTCGAGGCGCTGGACGCCGTCTGGGAAGAGACCGAGGTCCGCTTCGGCCCCGACCCCAATGCCGGCTGCCCGCAGGTGCGCGACATGCTCGCGCGCATGGACCAACCCCTTTCCCCCGCGCCGCATCCCGCGGCCGAATGACGGAGGATCACATGAACCAGTTTCTGTTCGGAACTTTTCCCTATATCGCGCTTGCGATCGGGATCATCGGGTCGATCGCCCGCTATGAGCGCGACCCCTTCACCTGGAAATCCTCCTCGTCGCAGATGCTGCGGCGCCGCCAGCTCATCATCGGCTCGGTGCTGTTCCATGTCGGCGTGCTGGTGATCTTCTTCGGCCACCTGGTGGGGCTGCTGACCCCGATCTGGGTGTTCGACGCCATCGGCGTGAGCCACGGGGCGAAGCAGCTGCTTGCCGTGGTGGGCGGCGGTATCGCGGGCGTTCTGGCGCTGGCGGGCGGTCTGATCCTGTTTCACCGCCGCTGGACCGATCCGCGCATCGCCCGGCATTCCAGCTTCTGGGACAATGCCATCCTGCTGATGCTGATCGCGCAGCTGATCCTGGGGCTGGGCACGATCTTCGTGTCGCTGCAACATCTGGACGGTTACAAGATGGTGCAGTTCATGTCCTGGGCGCAGGGCATCTTCACCTTCGACGCGGCGGCGGCCTCCTATGTCGAGGACGTGGCGCTGGTGTTCAAGGCGCATCTGGTGCTGGGTCTGCTGATCATCGCGGTGTTCCCCTTCACGCGGCTGGTGCACATCCTGTCCGGCTTCGCCGCGCCGGTGCGCTACCTTCTGGGCCGCCGGGGCTATCAGATCGTGCGCA
This sequence comes from Paracoccaceae bacterium, assembly GCA_003511785.1. GTDB lineage: Bacteria > Pseudomonadota > Alphaproteobacteria > Rhodobacterales > Rhodobacteraceae > UBA7951. The sequence goes on along the minus strand of DOIS01000345.1, from coordinate 86 downwards.
CCCGGCGGGGCGAGGCGTTGCCCGCCCACACGGCCCGCCCGCGGGGCCGCCCGACGCCCGAGGCGCAGCCGAACCCCGCCGGCGCG
>DOIS01000036.1 GCA_003511785.1 Paracoccaceae bacterium | reverse complement strand
GCCATGGCGATCTGGGCATGATGGCGCAGGGCGACGTGGTGCTGGTCCTGTCCAACTCGGGCGAGACCCCGGAACTGGCGGACCTCGTCGCCTATACCCGGCGCTTCGGCATTCCGCTGATCGGTGTGGCCAGCCGGAGGGAGTCGACCCTGCTGCGGCAGTCCGATGTGGCCCTGGTGCTGCCCCAGGCGGAGGAGGCGTGCGGGACCGGCGTCGTGCCGACCAGCTCGACCACGATGACGCTCGCGCTGGGTGACGCGCTGGCCGTCGCGCTGATGGAGCACCGGCGCTTCACGCCCGAGCATTTCCGCGAGTTCCATCCGGGCGGCAAACTGGGCGCCCGGCTGAGCAAGGTGCGCGACCTGATGCACGGCGGAGACACCCTGCCCATGGTGAAGGAGACCACCCCGATGACCGAAGCGCTGATCGAGATCAGTCGCAAGGGGTTTGGCGTGGTGGGTGTGGTGAATGCGGCGGGCGCCCTGGCCGGTATAATCACGGATGGCGACCTGCGGCGGCATATGGACGGACTTCTGTCCCGAACTGCCGCTGAGGTCATGACGGCAGGCCCGCTTACCATCGGTCCCGACGCTTTGGCCGAAGAGGCCGTCGCGGCCATGAACCAGCGCAAGATCACCTGTCTGTTCGTGGTCGATCCCGAAGGCCACGGCGCTGCGCAGGGCCTGTTGCACATCCACGACTGCCTGCGTGTCGGGCTGGGCTGACCGCGCATGGCCCCGGTAGACCGCTATTCCCGTGTGGTCGCCTTCCTCAAGGTGCTGTTGCCGCTGGCGGCGTTGGGCATCCTCTCGACCCTGTTTCTGATCAGTCGGGGCAACGACCAGGTCGCGACGATCCCTTTCGCCGAACAGGACATGGCCGACCGGATGCGCAGTCAGCAGGTGACCGCGCCCTTCTTCTCCGGGAGCACGCGCAAGGGTGACCAGATCACCGTGACGGCCAGCATCGCCCGACCCGGCGGCCCGGACAGCCCGGCCGAGGCCGAGGACATGGCCGCGCGCATCATCACCGCTGAGGGAACGCGGATCACGATGGACTCCCGAACCGGCCATTTCGACATGTCCGCCGACCGCGCCACTTTCACGGGGGACGTGCGGATCGACTCCTCCATCGGGGTCCGGCTTCGCACCGACCGGCTGATCGCAGCCTTGAGCGGGGTGCGCGCCGAAAGCCCGGGCGAGGTTTGGGGACAGGCCGTGATGGGCGAGTTGACCGCCGGGCGCATGGTGCTCGAGGCAAAAAACCCGGGCGATCCGATCCACATGCTTTTCAATAACGGCGTGAAGCTGGTATATGACCCGAAACAGCCGGAAAGATAACCATTGACGCAGTTTCGCGCCCTTTTCCTGAGTTTGCCGCTGTTGCTGGGCGCGGCTTTGGCGCAGGCGCAGGGTACGGCCGTGCCCTTCGGCGGGTTCGAGGCCGACCCGACCTTGCCGGTCGAAATCACCGCCGACACACTGGACGTGGACCAGTCCACCGGCGCGGCCGAGTTCAAGGGCAACGTGCTGGTCGGACAGGGCGAGATGCGGCTTTCAGCGCAGCGCGTTCTGGTCATCTACAACGAGGAAGAAAGCGCCATCGAGCGATTGGAAGCGACCGGAGAGGTGCTTCTGGTCAATGGCGAGGACGCCGCCGAGGCGGACCGCGCCGATTACACGATCGACAGCGGCGTGATCGTGATGACCGGCGACGTGCTCCTAAGCCAGGGGCCCAACGTGCTGAGCTCCCAGAAAATGACCGTGAACCTGGCCACGGGCACCGCCCAGATGGTGGGTCGGGTCAGAACCATCCTCAACCCGGAGCAGGAATGACCGCCGGCCCGGATCTTACCGTGACCGAGGGCACCTCCGGGCTCCGGATCGAACGCATCCGCAAGTCGTTCCGGCGGCGCGTGGTTATCCGCGACGTGACCATGACACTGGATAGAGGAGAGGTCGTGGCCCTGCTGGGGCCCAACGGGTCGGGCAAGACCACCACCTTCTACGCTGTGGCCGGGCTGGTCTTTCCCGAGGCCGGGCGCGTCACCATCGACGGCCAGCCCGTCACCACCTTGCCGATGTATCGCCGGGCCCGGCTGGGCATCGGCTATCTGCCGCAAGAGATGTCGATTTTCCGCGGCCTCAATGTCGAGGACAACATCACCGCCGTTCTCGACATCAGCCAGTCGGACCCGCACAAGCGGCGCGAACGGCTCGAGGAGCTGCTGTCCGATTTCTCGATCGAACACCTGCGCCGCGCCCCCGCCCTAGCTCTGTCGGGCGGCGAGCGGCGGCGGGTCGAGATCGCGCGCTGCCTGGCGGCCGATCCCAAGTATCTGTTGCTGGACGAACCCTTTGCCGGGGTCGATCCGATCTCGGTCGGAGACATCCGGCACCTGGTGGCGGACCTGCGCAAACGGGGGATCGGCGTGCTCATCACCGATCACAATGTGCGCGAAACGCTCGAGATCGTGGACCGCGCCTATATCCTGCATGACGGGCAGGTGCTGATGTCCGGCACGCCCGAAGAGGTGGTCCAGAACGAGAATGTGCGCCGCGTCTATCTGGGTGAAAACTTCCGTATTTCCTGAAACTTTTCGAGAGTGCAGACCGGCCTCCGGCGTTTTTGCGCCAGACAGACTGCCACTTTCCGTTGACAAGACCCGTCCCTCTCGCCTCAATTGTTGAATGGCACACATGCAGTTCGAGGCAGTCACCGGTTTACGCGCCTTGGCGAAGGCCGGTCGAACACAATCACGAGCACGGCCCTTTTCCCTCATCCCGGGCTGAACGCCGCGGGGCGGGCAATCGCCGCGCATAGGGGTGAAAACCGTGAAGGAGATCACATGCGGTACCAAATCAGCGGAAAACAGATCGACATCGGTGCAGCCCTGCAAACCCATGTGGAGCAGGAGTTGAACGCGGCTGTGAACAAGTATGCCGAACGCCCCACCGACGCCAACGTCATCTTTTCCCGCTCGGCGCATGAATACGTGTGCGAGGCGACGGTGCATCTGTCCACCGGACTGACCGCCACGGCGAAAGCTCATGCCAATGAAATCTATGCCGCATTCGATGCCTGCTGCGACAAGATGGAGAAGCAGTTGCGCCGATACAAGCGCCGGCTGAAGGACCATCACCGCGAGCGGGCGGAACCGGTTGAATCCCTCGGGGCTTCTTCCTATATCCTCGCCTCGGAAGAACAGACCGACGAGTCGGAGCCCGAGTCGCTCCAGCCGATCATCATTGCCGAGATGGAGACCAAGATCCCGTCGCTTTCGGTGGGTGAAGCGGTGATGCAGATGGAGTTGGCCGGCGCGCCCGTTCTGGTTTTCCGCCACGAAGGCAAGGATGGGCTCAACGTCGTGTATCGCCGCGAAGACGGCAATATCGGCTGGATCGACCCGTAAGACGAACAGTTTAGGCGGGCCGATCGCAAGGTGCCCGCGCGGAGCAGAGACGACATGAACCTGACCGGCATCCTCAAGCCTGAGGCGGTGAAAGTGCTTTCCGCCGCATCGAGCAAGAAGAGACTGTTCCAGGAATTCGGCGACCTCGCCGCTGGTCTCTACGGCCTCAACGCCGCGGCCACGGTCGAGGCGTTGCTGGACCGCGAAAGCCTTGGGCCCACCGGCGTCGGGCATGGCGTGGCCCTGCCCCATGCCCGGATGCCCGGATTGGACCAGGTAGTCGGCATTTTCGTCATGCTCGAAAAGCCCATCGACTTCGGATCGGTGGACCGGCAGCCGGTGGACATCGCCTTCGCCCTGTTCGCCCCCGAAGAGGCGGGGGTCGAGCATCTCAAGGCGTTGGCCCTGGTCTCGCGCACGCTGCGCGACACGGCCCTGTGCGCCAAGCTGCGGGCCAATCTCGACCCGGTCACGCTCTACGCCATTCTGACCGAAGGCCAGTCGGTTCAGGCCGCCTGACCCCAGGGGCCGAACCCGAACATGACATAGTCGCGCTGGTAGATGTCGGCGACAAGCGCCTCCAGCTCGGCATCGTAGATGTCGGTCAAGGCGTGCGGCGCCTCGTCGGACACGGGTTCGATCATCGGCATTTCCGCGACGCCCATCCGCCCCAGCATCCAGCCCAGCGCATCCTGTAACTCATCCTCGCGCAGGACATGATCGGGTAGCGCAAGATCGCCGAAGCCGCTGAGCGTCTGGACCTGCGTGCCCCAGGCCCCGTCCACCCGGATCGGCGTCTGACCGGCCAGGTTCATGCGTACGAACTCCAGAAAGGCGCAGAACGCCTCGCGGTGAGCCGCGCGGGTATAGGACGGGCCCGGTCCACCCTTGGGAATCGGGAGCTTGAACCGCTTGCGCAGGGTCTCGCGGATCTGGGCGAAAGACCCTGGCCCCGTGGACAGGATGCGGGTGCAGAACACGTGGTGCGCCCGCGCGACCGGGTGGCGCAACACGGTGAAACTCCGATGGCCCGGATGCTTGCGTTTCCACTGGCGTAGGTGCTTCTGGGTCATCCTGACTTCGAGCGCGTCGGGTGATACACCGTCGAGCGCGGCCAGCCAGGCCTGCACTTCGGCCTCGGGTCCGCCTTTTACCGGCATGTAGAGCAGCGGCGTGCGCGCCCCGGCGACGTAGGTCGGCACGCCCGCGCCGCGGCGCGGCTCGAAATTCGGTGTCCGTGTCAGGTTGAACCGATCCAGCCCCGAAAGAGCCTCGGTCATCTCGTCGGGATTGGCGACCTTCGCGATCACCGGGCTGGGGTTCTGCCGCTTCAGGCTCTGGTCCAGTGTCTCCAGCCGCGACGAAACACCCAGCCAGCGGGCCAGACCGTTCATCACCTCCAGGGACTGCAAATCCTCGTAGGCCAGGTAAAAGGCGGTCTGTCCCGAAATTTGCAGCCGGTTCAGCAGCAGCACCTGGAAGTCCTGCAAGGCTTCGACGTGACCCGCGAACTCCTCGGCATCAAACCGTGCCTTGGCCTCCTTGCGCCGGTTCAGGTTGGTCAGCTTCCATTGCCCGGTGGCCTGGACGATTTTCCACGACACATAGCTGTCGAGCGGGTTGCGCGTGAGGATGATCTTGGCACAGCGGGGATCGTCGAGCGCCGGGTTCAGCACGCGCGGATCGTGGTCATGGAAATACCGGAAGCCCGCCAGTTCGCCCGGCGCCTCGCGGATCGCGCGGAGTAACCCCTCGGGGTCGGCATCGCGCCGTTCCTGCGTGAAACCAAGAAGCTCGGCCCGGTTGGGATAGGCGATGAAATGCGGGTTGAACGCCTCGCCATGGCAGGCAACGCCCTCGAGCGCGTTCAGGTTGGTTTCCAGGAAGTTGGAACCCGTGCGCATTTCCGCGAACACGATGAAATAGTCGAAAGGGGCGGTCATCAAGGTCTATCGCATCAGGTAGGGCTTGCGCGCGGGTTTCGGAGCATCGGACAATCCCCGGTCCACCGGGAAATCGCCCATCAAGTAGGGGTGCATCCCCTGGTTCTTGAGGTTCTGCAGGAACTGCCCGAACCCTTCGAGGTTCACCATGGTCGGCGCCTCCGTCAGCCGGCGCGGGCTGACCTGGCCGATCTCGTCCAGGATGGTCTGCAACGGTTCCATCGGCGCCTCGACGAACTCGGCCATGGTCCAGATGCGGATGCGGGCCTTGGAATAGGGCGACCGCAGGATGTTGAGATGCTCGCTCTCGATCTTCTGCAGGCGTGCGGCCTCCTTGCGCAGGTCCGCGAAATTGCGGTTCGAGCGGAACAGAGGCACGGCCCAGGCCCCCGAGATCACCGAGACCTGAGCGTTGGGATCGCGCGCGATCATCCAGTTTATGTCTTGGTTGTCACCGGGGCCGAACTGGAAACACTGCCGCTCACCGCGGGTGTTCCAGATCAGGCTGGTCAGGAAGGCCTGCGGATCGTAATCGCGCTTGGCCGCGCTGTCGCAGAGCGCGCCGTTGATGATCGTCTGCCCGCCCGCCAGTTCGGCCCGTTCCAGCGCGAAAAGGTGCCCATGCACCCGCGTGCCGGTGATCTTGGCCAACCAGGGCTCGAAATTCTCGAACAGTTCGGAAAAGCCCTGGAACACCGAATACTGGCTGCATGTAATGCCGTTTTCCCAGTCATGGTTGGGAAACCGGCTTTGCATGTAGAGGCCCGGCCGCCCACGCGTCCGGCGTTCCACCGCCTTGGCGAAGATGCGGTCGATCTTGCCCGGGTTCGGCTCGGTCTTTTTCATGGCGCCCGACCCGTCGGTCAGGAATGCTTGGTAGAGCCGCTCGGCATGGGGCCAGATCTTGCGCGCCACGAAGCAATCGGACCGGCGCAAGAGCTGGAGGTGATCGTCGTAGAAGATATGCGGCTTTCCCTGGAAATCGAACTTGCTCAGCGTGAGCGACCGGCTCTCGATATTCGAGGAATAGAGCCGCGAAAGCGTCTGATAATAGCTTTCGTCCGGAATCCAGACCTTACGGAAATAGCGATCGTGGGTTTCGCGTTCCGGATCCTGCAGAATGGCCGAAAGGGTCTGCCGGGTCAGGCACCACCATTGGCTGCCCATATGCGGCACCAGCCCATTGGGGATCTTGCGCTTCAGCCCCAGTCGGCGCTGCAATTCCACGTAGCGGTCGAAGAGATAGCGGTTCTTCTTCCAGGAGAAGGGAAAGCGCAGGGTAAAGCGTTCCTCGTCCAGCCCGTCGACTGTCCAGGGCACGTCGGCGGTGGTGGCGCTCTCAATGAAGTCGGTTCGGGGGCGCGCGGCCAGATAGTCGATCAGCTCCTGCACCGGACGCAGAGGAAGGCAGGCGCCCGAGGCGAGATAGACATGACTGACCTCGGGAAAATGCTCGAGCATCATCTCGGAGGCCGATTGCGACGCGGCGACGATCCCCCACGTGCCCCATTCGCATCTGTGCCGGCGCGAGAACAGAATGCGCTGATCGTCCGAAAGCGTTTCGCGGAAGGCCCGAAACGTCCTGTTGGCCACGTTGCCATCCACGTGGATCACCACCGGACACCCCGAGGCGGTCCAATGGCGCGCCACTTGCTCGGCGCGGTTCAAGGCCGTGTGAACCAGCATGACGATGCCGACCGTCATGCCCAGTTCCCCTTGGACATCAGGCCGAGGATCTCGAGCTGGCGCCAGTTGATGTATTTCTCGGACCATTTGCACCACAGGTCCGGGTCATCCTTCAGGCTCTGGGCATAGGCGCGGTATTCGACCGAGGCCGCGTAATGTTGCTTGCGCTCGAGTTCCTCGGCGGCCTTGGCGCTGAACGTGTCGAGAAACTTGGCGTGCAGGAGGACGCCACTGGCCTTTTCGCCGCCCCATTCGTCATAGACCTGGTTCAACCCGCGCGGCAGCAGCATGTGGGTCGAGCTGACATAGGTATAGCGACGATCCCATTTCACCAGCGGGATCTTGTTCAGCGCCGGCGCCTTGGCGGGCATGTCGCGGAAGAAAACGCGGCTGCGCGGCCCGCCCTGGATCCACAAGTTGCCATACTGGCGGTTGCGCTTCATCGTGTAATTGCCGCTGTCGAACCAGCAAGCAATCTCGAACGGGTCCTGCCCCTCGACATAGGGTTGGGCGTCCAGCCGTCCCTTGGGATACATGTCCAGCAGCATGGCGCTGAACGACTTGATCGACGAGGCATCCAGCCAATCGGTCAGTGCACGCAGGGGACGCGTGTCGCAGAACGGGTAGATCAGGAATTCGTCCGGGTCCACGACCAGGCACCAATGCCCATGCCCGTGCCTGCGTTGCAGCCAGTTCAGCCAATCCACCCCGAACCGCGCCCGCTTGTAACTGGCACGGGTATGCCAGACCGAAACATCGGGCTGTGAGACCAGGTAATCGACCGATCCATCGGTGCTGTCATTGTCCACGATCAGGAAGTGGTTCACCCCCAGATCGCGATAGTAATTCAGGAAGTGCGGCAGGCGCAGCTTTTCGTTGCGCTGGGTCGAAAACAACAGAATGTCCTGGGGCGCGATGATATCGGTGCGATCTGCCACGGTTTGCAGTTCCCGGCGCTTGCGCAGCGCCCGGATGCGCCAGCGTTTCCGCTGAAGCCGCAGCCCGTATGACTGCAATGCGCCCAAACCTATCCCCTCGACCTCGTTACCGGACCGCGCCGAGGGCCGGGATCATGTCGCACTCAACACGGTTTCAAAATGCGACTCCCATGTCAGGGGGATGAACTCGCTTCGCGAAACCGCACGCTCTGCCCGCAGCCGGCCCTTGGCAAGGCTCTCTATACTATTTCTCCATAGATACCGATCTGTTTCATTCAGGTAAACTGGAATGTCCCGAAGGAACTCCCGGTAAACCGGCAAGTCGCGGCACAGGATCGGCACACCCAACGACGCCGCCTCGATCAACGGCAGGCCAAAGCCTTCGGCCTCGCTGGGAAAAAGCAGGCCGCTGGACCCCTGCAAGAGGGTTGCAATGGCCGCGTCGGACAGGTCGGCGCGCTCCTGAATCGGTCCACCGGACGGCAGCCGGTCGAGGCGGTCGAACACCGCCTCGTTTTTCCAGCCACGCGATCCCAGGATCAGCAGTCCGGGGGCTTGCCGGCCCATATCCTGCCACACATCCAGCAGCAGATCGATACGCTTGCGCGGCTCGATCGTGCCCAACGCCACGAAATAGGGCCGCCGTGCGGGCAGGTCGGACGGCACGCGCGCGGGATCGGGGCGCATGGGAGTCAGGCCCAGATGGGCCACGATGGCGGGCGGCATTCCCCGGCCCATATGCGCGGCCGTGCGGTTACGGCTGTATTCGGAATTGAAGATCAACAGATCCGCGCTGGCTGCGCGGTGCAGCATGGCGCGAAAGGCTTCAGGCGTGCCGTCGCGCTGAAACTGCGGGTAATCCAACGGGATGGTGTCGTGAAGGAAAACGGCAATCCGCGCCTGCGGCCCCTCGCGCAGGGCATGCATCATCCGCCCGGTCAGATTGCTGTGCCCGATGTTGAGATAGGCCACGCCCAGCGGCAGGTGCCGTTCCAGCATCCCCCGTAACCCCTGCGGCACGCAGCGCGCTAGGGCCAGACGCCGCAGATCGCTCTCGGCGCGGCGAACGTCGGTGCCCTTGCGCCGCGCCAGCAGGGACAAGGTGTCCGCCCCACCCCAAGGTGTCTCTCCGGTCACGCGGGCCAACAACCCTTTCACACCCTCAGGTCCCAGCAGCACATACCCGAGGGTGGTGCGCGCAATCGCGAAGAGCGGCTCCGGCCGCGTCCAGAGGTGGGTCAGATAGGCCAGTTCAACGCGATCGACACCCGTCGGACGCCGGCCTGCCCGGCGGATCAGACGCGTGACGTCCAGCAACCGCGCTGGCGGCAGCGCGGCGGGTTTATTGCTCGTAATGCCCAGTTTGGTGCCATCTCCACGCATCCTCGATCATCATCTTCAGCGTGGATCGGCCCGGTGTCCAGCCCAGTTCCCGTTCGGCCCGGACCGATCCGGACACCAAACAGGTTGCATCCCCCGCCCGGCGCGGACCGACCTCGTAGGGCACGTCGCGGTTGGTGACGGCGCGGGATTCGTCGATCACCTCCATCACGGTAAAACCCGACCCGGTGCCCAGGTTGAAGACACGGTTGCCTTTGCCCTCTTCTAGCCATTTCAGGCCCAGGACATGCGCATCGACCAGGTCGCAGACATGCACGTAATCGCGGATGCAGGTGCCGTCCCGGGTGTCGTAATCCGTGCCGAACACGGTCAGCGCCGGACGCTTGCCGTCGATCGCCTCGAGCATGAGCGGCACGAGATGGGTCTCGGGGCGGTGGAACTCGCCCACTTCGGCCTCGGGGTCGGCGCCTGCCACGTTGAAATAGCGGAAGATCACGCTGTTCAGGTCATGCGACGCGCCGAAATCACGCAACACGTCCTCGATGGCGCGCTTGCTGGCGCCATAGGCATTGAGCGGGAGTTGCGGCGTGTCCTCGTCGAGCACGACATTGTCGTGCTCGCCATAGGTCGCACAGGTCGAGGAGAACACGAAATCGAGACAGCCCGCGTCCACCGCCGCCTCGATCAGGTTCAGCGACCCCGCCACGTTGTTGCGCCAGTAGCGGCCAGGCTGCGACATCGCCTCGCCAACCTGACTGAGCGCGGCGAAATGCATGACCGCGACGGGGCGGTGCGCCGCAAAGACTTCGTCCAGGCGGGCGCGATCCAGCAGGTCGCCATGCTCGAACGGGCCGAACTTGACCGCGTCGCGCCAGCCGGTTTCGAGGTTGTCGAAGGTCACCGGCTCATAGCCGGCCGCCTTCAGGGCCTTGCAAGCGTGCGACCCGATGTATCCGGCACCGCCGGTGACGAGAATTTTCTTCACGGAAAGCCTCTGACTGTCGTGCCTTACTCGGCCGCCTTGCTCATTTGCACAACGCTTTCGAGGTAGTTGGCCAGATCGTTGCGCAGGTCGTCACGCGCCAGACCGAAGGCGACCGTGGCTTGCAGGAAGCCCGCCTTGGAGCCGCAATCGAACCGTTCGCCCCGGAAGCGGTAGCCATAGGCCGGGCGATCGTTCTCGATGTCCTGAGCAATCGCGTCGGTCAACTGGATCTCTCCGCCTGCACCCGACTTCATCTTGTTCAGATTGCGCAGCACCGACGGCGTCAGGATGTAGCGTCCGATGACGGCAAGGTTCGAAGGCGCCTTGTCGGCGTCCGGCTTCTCCACCATGCCGCGCACCTGAACGACGCTGCCCATGTCCTCCTTAACGTCCAGAACGCCATAGGACGAGGTCTTTTCAGGAGCGACCTCCATGGCGGCCACCATGTTACCCTCGCCGATCTCTTCGTAGGCCTCGACCATCTGCTTCAAGCAGGGCTGTTCCGCCGCGATCACGTCGTCCGGCAGCATCACGGCGAAGGGCTCGTTCGCGATCAGGCGGCGGGCGCACCAGACCGCGTGACCCAGCCCAAGCGCCTTGTGCTGACGGATATAGGCAATCGCGCCGGATTCCATGTCCGTCGCTTTGAGCGTTTCAAGCAGACCGTCCTTGCCCTTCTTGCGCAACTCCTGCTCAAGCACCGGGTTGTGGTCGAAATAGTCTTCCAGCGCGCTTTTCCCGCGCGACGTGACAAAAATGAACTCCTTGATCCCGGCGGCACGGGCTTCGTCGATCGCGTACTGGATCAACGGACGGTCCACCAGGGTCATGATTTCCTTGGGAACGGACTTGGTGGCCGGAAGAAATCGTGTGCCCAGCCCGGCAACCGGAAAAATCGCTTTAGTCACTCTGCGTCGCATAAAAGCACCCTCAAAATAAAATCATAGGTCCGCCTGAACAGCCTCGAAAGCTTAACACCATTCCGATGCCTGGTCCATGAACCTCCGACTTTCTTGCATCAACCATGCAGCGGGATGCAATATGCGAATTGAAGCACCCGAGAATTTCCGCGATCAAAGGCCCCGCGCTTCGCGGGTGCGGTCAATTTCAAGGCTCTTGCGACGGGAAAGGGTCGTCAATCGAAACAGCGGTTGCAAACGCTCGCTGCGGCCGAACAGGCCCCCGGATTGCTCCCACCAACCGCCCGAGACGAAACGGACCTTGTGGAACAAGGCGGTGTGGGACATGCACAAGACAGTCGCCACCCGTCCGGAGGCCACCGCCGCCGCCGCGTCGCGGGTCAGGCTTCGGCACGACCACCAGCGCCCCGCGAACGCGACCGAGGCGACCGGGGGCGTGTTGGTATAGGCAGTAAAGGGCTCTGTCGAGCGGGGTAGAGGCGGCATCGAGGCGCCCTTTTCGACGCGGTCCTGCCCCGCGAGGTATCCGGCCTCCAACCCGGACATCAGCCGACCAACGTCTCGGGGTTCCAGCGCGCCGCCGATCATGTGCCGCAAGAGCCGACGCCGCTCGTTGCCGAGGATCTCGCGCCAGGCCGCCTTCCGCCGGGTGTCGGGGCAGTGCTTGGACAAAAAGACCGCCCAACTCGCCCCGATTTCAAACAGGTTGCGCGGCACTCGATCGGCCCGGCGGTGGGCGCTTTCGGCGAAGCCGTGATGCACCTGCGCCATCGGCACCAGCGCCGTTACGGCCCCGGCCGCCGCCAGCCGCATGTTCAGATCGGTTTCGTCCAGGAAGTACCGAAAGCGTGGGTCGAACCCGCCGTTCCGCACGAGCCAGTCGCGGCGGAGGGCCATGTTCGTGCCCTCGGTCTTCAGGCCCCGTCCCGGCCTCCCCCGCAGCAAGCTGGCGCCATGCTCGGGCAGGTCGAGCGGGTGAGGTGCGCCCGATCCGTCGACCCATGCCCCGCGCGACTGCCAGGAAATTCCGTTGCGCCCGCGCACGAATCCGCCGGCGGCGTCCACCTCGGCGCGCGCAAAGGGCGCGACCAGGAATTGCAGCCAGGTTGGCTCGGGGACGGCATCATCGTCGATGAAGGCCACGATCTCCCCAGCCGAGGCCCCGATCCCGAGATTTCGGGCCTCCGAGATATTCGCCTCGTCAAAGGCCACCAAACGCGCCTTGGAGGCCGAAGGCAAGGACGCCACAGCCTCGCGGCCCGCCCGATCGGTGACCACGACCACCTCGAACGGATGAAAGAACTGTTGCGCAAGAGCGGTCAGGCAGCGGCGCAGCGCGGCCGGTCGCTCGCGGCTGACGATCACGACCGAGACCGTCAGCGCCGAACTCATTCCAGGCCCATCTCGGCCATCATCGCCTCGATCCGGGGCACATCCTCGGGGTTGTTCAACTCCCAGAACTGCCGCCCGCGCGCCTCCACCTCGACGCAGAGCACCTTGCGGCCTTTCTCCATGAAGCGCAGTTGCTCCAGACCCTCGAGCGTCTCGAGCGGCCCGTTGTCCCAGCCGGGATAGGCCGTAAGGGCGTCGGGCCGGTAGGCATAGACCCCGACGTGGTGAAAGACCGGGGTTTCGTCTGCTTGCTCATAGCGGGTCGCGGTGAAGGGGATGACTTCTTTCGAGAAATAGAGCGCGTGGCCCGCGCGGTCGAAGACCGCGGTGGTGCCCCCCACACGGCCTGCCTTGCGGTCGTCGAGAAGCGCGTTCAACGTCTTGCCGTCGCAACGCAGCACCGGCGTTGCCAGTTCGGCGGACCCGTCGCGGCGCAGACCGGCGACCAGATCCTCGATGAACCAGGCCGGGGTCAACGGCGCGTCGCCCTGCAGGTTCACCACGATGTCGAAACCCCCGCCCAGCGCCGCATGGGCTTCGGCGCAGCGTTCGGTCCCATTGGCGCAATCGGGCGAGGTCATCACCACCTCGGCACCGAACCCCTCGGCTTCGAGGCGAATGCGGTCATCGTCGGTGGCGACCACGACGCGATCGACGCCACGCACCGCGACAGCGGCCTCCCAGCTGCGCTGGATCAATGTCCTGGCCGCACCGCCGGCGCCCCGCAACGGCACCAGCGGCTTGCCCGGGTAGCGTGTCGAGGCATAGCGCGCAGGGATTGCGACCAGAACGGACATCAGCCCTCCTTCAGCTCGACACCGGGAGCGTAGGCGATGAAGAACGGGTTGGCATAGCCCGCCTTGCCATAGGTCAACGGGCTCAGATCGTCGAAGCGCACGACCTTGCCGCCGGCACCGTTCAGCACGGCATGGCCCGCCGCGGTATCCCATTCCATCGTGCGCCCCAGGCGGGGATAGAGATCGGCCTCGCCGGTCGCGACGAGGCAGAATTTCAGCGAAGAGCCCGCGCTGGTCATGTCCTTGACCGCGTATTTCCCGATGTAGTCGTCGGTCGCCTGGTCCCGGTGCGACTTCGAGGCGACCACCATCAAGGCGCCATTGTCCGGCGTCGAAACCCCGATGGGACGCGTCTCGCCCATCGTTTCGGGATCAAACGGCCCGGTCTCCTCGACGGTGCGGCCATCGGCCAGGGTAAAGAACATGCGTTGCTTGGCCGGAGCATAGACCACGCCGCGCGTCGGAACACCGTTCTCGACCAGCGCGATATTGACGGTGAAATCGCCCCGGCGATGCACGAACTCCTTGGTCCCGTCCAGCGGATCGACGATGAGAAAGGTCTCGCCCTGAATGCCGTGCGAATCCGCCTGCTCCTCCGTCACCAGCAGCATATCCGGAAAGGCCGCCCGCAGCCCGTCGGAGATCAGCGCATCCGCGGCCTCATCGGCGGCGGTCACGGGGCTGTCGTCGGATTTGGCTTTGACGTCGAAATCGTCGGAATTGTAGATCTCCATGATCTTCTCGCCGGCCTCGATGGCCAAGCGGCGGATCACTGGCACCAATGCGTCATATGTCACCATTATTCTCCAGTCCAAAGCGGATTTGTTGATAAATTGCGTCCGACCCCTTATGATGTGCTGTAAGGGGATCGGCAAGAATTCCCTGTCATGTTCGGGTCGCGTCACAGGATCACAGCCACATGTTTCAGCATACGGCCAGACGAACCCGGGCGGGGGGCGCCCTGCAGATTTTCGAGCTGATCTTTCACTCGATCGTCCGCAACGTGCGCAAACAGCACAACAACGCGTTCCTGGCGATCCTCGTGAACATGTTGCAGGTGATTGTCTTCGTGCTCGCCTTCTACATCATGTTTTCGGTGCTCGGGTTGCGCAGCGCGGCGTTGCGTGGGGATTTCCTGCTCTACATCATGTCGGGGATCTTCCTCTACATGACCCACACCAAGACGCTCGGCGCAGTGGTCGGATCCGAGGGTCCCGCCAGCCCGATGATGCAGCACGCCCCGATGAACACGGCGATCTCCATCGCCTCGGCGGCCCTGGGCGCTCTTTACATCCAGGTCCTGTCCCTCTTCGCAATTCTCTTCATTTATCATGTGGCTTTCGTGCCGGTCACGATCGACCAGCCGATTCCCGCTTTCGGCATGCTGCTACTGGCCTGGTTCACCGGCGCCGCGCTCGGACTGGTGTTCCTGGCCTTGAAGCCGTGGTTCCCGACTTTCGTGAGTGTGGCCACGACCGTCTATCAACGGGCCAACATGATCGCCTCGGGCAAGATGTTCGTGGCCAACACGCTGCCCGCCTTCATGTTGGCGATGTTCGACTGGAACCCCCTGTTCCATTGCATCGATCAGGCGCGGGGCTTCGTTTTCATCAACTACAACCCGCGGTATTCGACTTGGGAGTACGCGCTCTGGGTGGGGATCGTGTTGGTCATGATCGGCCTGATGGGCGAGTTCTATACGCGCAAACACGCATCGCTCAGTTGGAACGCCCGACGATGAAACTGGAACGCCCGACGATGAAACCGCTTCGACTGGTCTTCGCCCTGCTGCTCGCGCTCGGGACCCCGGTCTGGGCCCAGAATTACCCTGCGCTGCATGACGTCACCGGAGTATCGCCGGACGATGTGCTGAACGTCCGGGCCGCACCCGACGCGGGCGCCGTCAAGCTCGACACGCTTACCCCCGACGCCACGGGGATCGAGGTCGTGGCGGAGCAGGACGGCTGGGGTCTGATCAATACCGGCGAAAGGTCGGGCTGGGCGTCGCTGCGCCACCTCGAGCGCCGTGACAAGGGCACCTATCCGCTGTCCCGGCACCTGAGCTGCGCGGGCACCGAACCCTTCTGGAGCCTTGATATCGACCAGGCCGGCGGTGCCGTCTTCACCGTTCCGGCCGGGACAGATCAACACTTCGAAACCAAATCCCTTGTCCCGGCCGAAGGGCGCACCGACCGCTTTGCACTGCTCGGGCCCGATGCCACCCTGACCGGCACGCTACACCGTATGCGGTGCTCCGACGGCATGTCGGATCGGGCCTATGGTCTGGATATCGACCTCGTCATTCGCGACACAGAGGGCCGGCGCGTACTGGCGGGATGCTGCACGCTTCAGGCGAACTAACTCGGGTCTGCGTCGCTTTTCGGTCTGCGTCGCGGCCTCGACAAGACCATGACTTGCGCGCACAGCGCGCTTCTTTACGTTAACGCCACCGATCTCAGTCCACCACGCGCAGGGTCAGGTTGATCCGCCCACCCTTGGGCAGCAAGGACGATGAGCCGAACCGGATCCTGTCGACGCCGTGATACGTCAACCGGGCAGGCCCGCCCATCACGACCACGTCGCCGGACTGCAGCCAGACCGACTCGGTCTTGCCGCCACGCGTGGCGTTGCCGATGCGGAACAAGCCGTCATCGCCCAGCGAGACCGAGACCACCGGAAACCCGAAATCGGCCTCGTCGCGATCCTGGTGCAGTCCCATCCGGGCGCCCTCGCCGTAGAAATTCACCAGACAGCAATCCGGCTTCCGGTCCAACCCGGTGACCGCGTCCCAGATCGCCAGCACCGAAGGCGGGATCGGTGGCCAGTCCACGCCCGAAGGATGGAGCGCGGCATAACGGTATCCGGATCGGTCCGAATACCAGCCGTACTTCCCCGCCGAGGTCATGCGCACCGACATCGGCTTGCCATAGGGCGTTTGCGGCGAAAACAACGGCGCAGCGCGGATGACGGCCCGCAGATCGTCCAGAAGCGCCTCCTGCGCCGGACGCTCCAGATGCCCCTTGCGAATGTCGAACCCGCGTATTCCCAGCCGTGTTTCCATCGTGTTTCCCCGGTTCCGACCGATGCCTAAGATTCGAGCGACGGCACGGTTCAGGATGCTTGCAGCACAGATTGCCCCTCCCTATATACGCCCGGAAGCGCGGCGCTCCAGAGCGCGCGGCGCATCGCAAACAATCGGGGCCGGGATGCCATAACGGGTTCGGGTCTCGGGACATCGCCTGAAAGAAAAAGGGATCGAACAGTATGAGCAAGGTTATCGGTATCGACCTCGGCACCACCAACAGCTGCGTCGCCATCATGGACGGCAGCCAGCCCAAGGTCATCGAGAACGCGGAAGGGGCCCGCACCACCCCGTCGATCGTCGCCTTCACCGACGACGAAATACTGGTCGGCCAGCCGGCGAAACGCCAGGCGGTCACCAACCCCACCAACACCATCTTCGGCGTCAAGCGCCTGATCGGCCGTCGCGTGGACGACAGCGACCTGGCCAAGGACAAGAAGAACATGCCGTTCAACGTCATCGACGGCGGCAACGGCGATGCCTGGGTCGAGGCGCGCGGCGAGAAGTATTCGCCCAGCCAGATTTCGGCCTTCATCCTTGGCAAGATGAAAGAGACCGCCGAAAGCTATCTGGGCGAAGAGGTCACGCAGGCGGTCATCACCGTGCCGGCCTATTTCAACGACGCTCAGCGCCAGGCCACCAAGGACGCCGGCAAGATCGCCGGGCTTGAGGTGCTGCGCATTATCAACGAGCCGACCGCCGCCGCGCTGGCCTATGGTCTGGACAAGGAAGAGAGCCACACCATCGCGGTCTATGACCTGGGCGGCGGCACCTTCGACGTGACCATCCTGGAGATCGACGACGGCCTGTTCGAGGTGAAGTCCACCAACGGCGATACGTTCCTCGGTGGCGAAGACTTCGACATGCGGATCGTCAACTACCTGGCGGACGAATTCAAGAAAGAGCATGGCGTCGATCTGACCAAGGACAAGATGGCGTTGCAGCGCCTGAAGGAAGCCTCCGAGAAGGCCAAGATCGAACTGTCGAGTTCCAGCCAGACGGAGATCAACCAGCCCTTCATCTCGATGGGTTCGGACGGGCAGCCGCTGCACATGGTGATGAAGCTGACCCGCGCCAAGCTGGAGCAGCTGGTGGACGATCTCATCAAGGCGTCGATCAAACCTTGCCAGGCCGCCCTCAAGGACGCGGGCCTGTCGGCCTCCGACGTGGATGAGGTCGTCCTGGTCGGCGGCATGACCCGGATGCCCAAGGTGGTCGAGGAAGTGACCAAGTTCTTCGGCAAGGAGCCGCATAAGGGCGTGAACCCCGATGAGGTCGTGGCCATGGGCGCCGCCATTCAGGCCGGCGTGCTGCAAGGCGATGTCAAGGACGTGGTCCTGCTCGACGTGACCCCGCTGAGCCTGGGCATCGAGACCCTGGGCGGCGTGTTCACCCGCCTGATCGACCGCAACACCACCATCCCCACCAAGAAGAGCCAGATATTCTCGACCGCCGAGGACAACCAAAGCGCCGTGACGATCCGTGTCTTCCAGGGCGAGCGCGAGATGGCCTCGGACAACAAGCTGCTGGGTCAGTTCAATCTCGAGAACATCCCTCCGGCGCCGCGCGGCATGCCGCAGATCGCGGTCACCTTCGACATCGACGCCAACGGGATCGTCAATGTCTCGGCCAAGGACAAGGGCACCGGCAAGGAGCAGAAGATCACCATCCAGGCCTCGGGCGGCCTCTCGGACGACGATATCGAGAAGATGGTCAAGGATGCCGAAAGCCACGCCGAAGAGGACAAGAAGCGGCGTGAACTGGTAGAGGCCAAGAACCAGGCCGAATCGCTCATCCACTCGACCGAGAAGTCGATGGAAGAGCATGGCGACAAGGTCGATCCCTCGACCATCGAGGCGATCGAACTGGCGGTGTCCGCCCTCAAGGACGACCTGGAGAAGGACGATGTCAGCGCCGAGAAGATCAAATCGGGTATCCAGAACGTGACCGAAGCGGCCATGAAACTGGGCGAGGCGATCTACAAGGCCAGCCAGGACGAGGCAGCCGGCTCGGAAGAGCCCGATACCGCCGGTGCCGGTCCGGGCGAGGACGACATCGTCGATGCCGAGTTCGAAGACCTGGATGACGACAAGCGCAAGTAAGCCCTGAGACCCGCGCCGTGGCGGGCCGGTCCGTGGCCACGGGCCGGCCCGCTTCCGTTGGGACATAAGGAACAAAACGCATGGCAAAACGCGATTTCTACGAGGTTCTGGGGGTCTCGAAGGGCGCCTCGGCCGACGAGATCAAGAAGGCCTATCGCCGCAAGGCGAAAGAGCTGCACCCTGACCGCAACGCCGACAATCCCCAGGCCGAAGCCCAGTTCAAGGAGGCCTACGAGGCCTACGAGGTGCTCAAGGACGCCGAGAAGAAGGCGGCCTATGACCGCTTTGGCCACGCCGCGTTCGACGGCGGCATGGGCGGCGGCGGGGGGCATCCCGGTCAGGGCTTTGGCAGTGGCGACTTCTCCAGCGCCTTCTCGGACGTGTTCGACGACCTGTTTGGCGATTTCATGGGCAACCGCCGGGGCGGCGGCCGACGCGCCATGCGCGGCTCGGACCTGCGCTACAATCTTCGGATCAATCTCGACGAGGCGTTTACCGGTCTTCAGAAGACCATCAATGTGCCGACTGCGGTGGCCTGCTCGGCCTGTGACGGCTCTGGTGGCGAGGGCGGCGCGGAACCGACCACCTGCCCGACCTGTTCAGGCATGGGCAAGGTGCGGGCGCAACAAGGCTTCTTCGCCGTGGAACGCACCTGCCCGACCTGTTCGGGCATGGGCCAGATCGTATCCAACCCCTGCAAGTCCTGTGGCGGCAGCGGGCGCGTTGAGAAGGAGCGCGCGCTGAGCGTGAACATCCCCGCCGGCGTCGAGACCGGCACCCGCATCCGCCTGGCCGGCGAGGGCGAGGCCGGGATGCGCGGCGGACCTCCGGGCGATCTCTACATCTTCGTCGAGGTGGTTCAGCACGAGTTGTTCGAGCGCGACGGGGTCAATCTCTATTGCCGCGTGCCGGTCAGCATGGCCAAGGCCGCGCTTGGCGGCGCGATCGAGGTGCCCACCATCGACGGCGGGCGTGGCCGCGTGCAGATCCCGGCGGGCAGCCAGTCTGGTCGGCAGATGCGCCTGCGCGGCAAGGGGATGCCGGCGCTGCGCGGCGGTGGCACTGGCGACATGTTCATCGAGTTGGCGGTGGAAACGCCGGTCAACCTGACCTCGCGGCAGAAGGAGCTCCTGCGCGAGTTCGAGGATCTCGCCGACGACAACAACCCCGAAAGCAAGTCGTTCTTCTCCTCCGTCAAGTCCTTCTGGGACGGGATGAAGGGGTAAGGGCCGCCCCTCGCTGCCGCTCTTCGCGAAAAAGCCCCGACAGGGGCCGATGAGCGGCGGCGCAAAACCGCCCTTGCAGTCCCGGGCGGATGCGCCTATATGGTTTTCAACAGCGGCGCTCCCGGGTCCACACCGGACGGCACCACCGGAAATTGTAACGGGCCGCGCGCCCGTTTTTTTGTGCTTGGATGACATGACCAACGACCTGATCGCAAAGGCCGCCATCGACCGCCGACTCGCCGAGATCATCACTCCGGCGATCGAGGACTTGGGCTATGAGCTGGTGCGCGTCCGGCTGATATCGGGGAAGTCCACGACGCTTCAGATCATGGCAGACCGCCCCGAGGGCGGCATCGAAGTTGACGAATGCGCCGAGATCTCGAACGCGGTGAGCGCGGTTCTGGATGTCGAGGATCCGATCCTCGATGCCTACACGCTTGAAGTCTCCAGCCCCGGCATTGACCGCCCCTTGACCCGCCAAAAAGATTTTGATGTCTGGAGCGGCTATGAGGCCAAGATCGAAACCGATGAGTTGGTCGATGGTCGCCGCCGC